>JAPLAJ010000137.1 GCA_026393335.1 Rhodoluna sp.
CTCGATAGAGGTGGACTACTCAGCGATGTGACTCGAGTGCTCAGTGAGCACCACGTCAACATTCTCTCCGCTTCAGTGTCAACTAGGTCTGACCGAGTGGCGCTAAGTAGATTTGTCTTTGAAATGAGTAACCCTGCTGCTTTAGAGGGACTAGTGAACGCTGTTCGTAACATCAACAACGTCTACGACGTCTACCGAGTAAGTAATTCCTAGGAATTAGCAATAACTACAGCCAACCAAGCCTTCTTGGTTTCAAGAGCGTCGTTAGCATCCGCAATCTTCTTGGCATCGCCACCAGTCTTTGCTTTCTCAAGGTCAGCTTCAAGTTTGGCAATTGATGCTTCAAGCTGAGTTCTTACAGAGTTAGTGCGATCAACTGTTGCTGGATCAGATTTGCGCCAAAGGTCTGCTTCAACGTTCTTAATCTTGGATTCAACAGCCTTAAGTCTGTCTTCAATCTTCTTGATGCTATCGCGTGGAACTTTGCCCGCTTTTTCCCAACGCGATTGAATAGATTGCATTGTTGTTTTAGCAGCAGCTAAATCCTTAGTCGGATCAATCTTTTCTGCTTCTTCTAGGAGCGCTAACTTCACATCAAGATTAGCTTTGAATGCGATGTCGTCGGCAGCCATCTTCTCAGACTTAGCTGCATAAATAGCATCACCTGCAGCCTTGAACTTGGCCCATAGCGAATCATCTGCCTTAGTCTTAGTCTTCGGCAGTGCCTTCCAAGCAGCTAGTAGATCCTTGTATGCAGATGTGGCTTCTGCACCCTTTTCAACTAACGCCTCAGCCTTGGCAACGAGATCAGATTTTGCATTCTTGCTTGCTTTGACAAGTGTGTCTTGAGCAGAAAAGAACTGACGCTTGTTTGAATCGAATGTGTTTCTAGCCTTAGAGAAGCGTTGCCATAATTCATCAGCCTTTGACTTAGAAACTTTGGCAGGGGATTTCTGCAGTCCTTGCCAAGCAGTAAAGAGCTCCAGCATTTTTGCTGACCCGGTTTTGTAATTGACTTTCTGTGGGTCTTTCGCAGCCAATGCCTCAGCAGCTACGACGATAGCCTCTCTGGCCACTAGCGCTTCAGCAGAGAGCACAGCCTGCTTTGCTGCGGCCTCTTCTAGAAGCCCAGTGAGCGAACCGCTTACGGTGCTTACTCTGTCTCTTAGAGATTGCAGATCTCCGATGGCAGCAGGGGATTCAAGTTCGCCAACGAGCTTCTGAGCAGATTTCTGAATTGACTTAACATCTGCCTTAGCTTTCACGCGCTGTTCAAGTAAACGAACTGAAGCCTCTAAATCGTCAAACTTCTTAACGTAGAAGGCCAAAGCTGCCTCTAGGGTCATAGCAGGTTGAGATCCAATTAGTCTTTCGGTGCCTGCATCCAAAACGTAAAAGTTACCGTTCTCATCGACACGGCTATATTCGTTTTGAATTGTTGACACTTGGGTCTCCCTGATTGTTTGAACTATTTAATCGTAATGTTTTTAATGAATGTGTCTACCTTAGGTTTGCCGTCGCCAGACCCACCCTTAACTCCAGCAGCAATGATTGGATCAAGGCCTGCAAGCCCAGCTGTTATCTCACCGAAGACTGTGTAGCCACCAGCACCATCATTAGGAATCTTTGAGTCTTCATAAACAATGAAGAATTGACTTCCCATTGTGGTGGGACCATTAGATTGACGTGCCATAGCTAGGACACCTTTTTTGTAAACAGGCTGTTCGCCTTCTTTGGCGATAGGAGCATTTTCAATTGGTCCGAATGAGTAACCAGGTCCACCTGAACCATCACCTGCAGGATCACCACACTGCAAGACATAAATACCTGAAGTGGTTAGTCTGTGACAGCTAATACCGGTGTAGAAACCTAGGTTGATTAGGTCTACGAAGTTTGCAACTGCTTGAGGAGCAGATTCTCCATCTAGTTTGATGTCCATGTTTGTTGTGTTAATTGTCATAACACCAGACCATTCACGACATTCGGAAATTGATGCGTCAGGGATCTTGTTAGGTTGCGGCTTACCGCTGATCTCTGGAAGTGGAGTCTGAGTGAAGTTGATACAGAAGTCTTTCGAAACGCCAGGTCCAAAGCCAAAGTATGAATACTGAGCAACCAGTGCTACAACGAATGCTGCTGCTGTGACCAATACTGCAAGTCTGTTGTCTTTTGCTCTCACCTTGATACGGTGATCGACAACATTCTGCTTCTGCTCAAAGCTCTTTAAGCTCTTCTTTGCCGCTGCCTGTATGTCTTTGCTATTTTTGCTAGCCAATTTTGCCTCCGATTAACGTCCTTAATGATTTTAGACGAGTTCCTTGATGGTTTAACCTTGAACTGTGAAGACTTCCGACCTTTTTGACTTTCCAGTAGGGCTGCCCTTGGCAGCTCGTATGAGGCCTACCTCGATCACTGAAGTCCTAGGCCAAGCAGAAGTCCTGAATCCTTCTGGACCTATAGCCTCGTTTATGGGTAACCCGAAACCAAGCCAAGCTTTACCTTCACTTTTTCTATACGGTCCACCAGGCACTGGCAAGACCACTATTGCCAGACTGCTAGCCAGATCTAGCAGCAGGCGCTTGATAGAAATCAGTGCAATCAACGCAACAGTCAAGGACCTGCGTGAGGCCATGGAATTATCCAGAGCTGATGCTGCCTCAGGAAAAGGACCAGCCGTTGTCTTTGTTGACGAAATACATAGGTTTTCAAAGGTTCAACAGGAATCACTGCTTCTGGCAGTTGAGGATGGCGAGATTGTTCTTGTTGGTGCTACCACTGAAAACCCGCTGTATGCACTGACTTCAGCCATGATTTCTAGAACAAGCCTTCTAAGGCTTGCCCTTCTGAGTGAAGAAGTCCTCGTGCAACTCTTAGAAAGAGCGCTAACTGACGAACGAGGGCTCAACTCCAAGCTAACTGCTACAAGTGAGGTCCTCGCTCTTATTGCTCGAAGAGCTGGAGGAGATGCTCGAAAGGCGCTTACAGTCCTAGAAGCAGCTGGATTGGCTGCCGAGCAAGCGGGTTCAAAAGAGATTCAAATTGCCGATATCGAGGCTTCCATGCCCTTAGCTTTGGCTAGATACGATGCCACTGGAGATCAGCACTACGACATCATCAGTGCCTTTATCAAATCAATTCGGGGTAGTGACCCTGATGCCGCTCTGCACTGGCTAGCTCGCATGATTGCTGGGGGAGAAGACCCAAGGTTTATCGCACGAAGACTAGTCATTCTCGCTGCTGAAGACATAGGGTTAGCCGACCCTTCGGCTCTAGCGCTGGCTAATGCAACGATGAATGTGGTGGCTCAGATTGGTATGCCAGAGGGAAGAATCCCTTTGTCGTCATGTGTCATTTATCTTGCTCTTGCACCTAAGTCAAACTCTGCCTATTTGGCGATAAATGCGGCATTAGCAGATGTTGAGGCTGGATTCACGCCTGCTGTGCCTGCTCATCTAAGGTCCTCTGGACTTGCTGGCGATGGCAAGGACTATGAATACCCACATGATCTAGAGGGTAATTTCTCAAGCCAGACATACCTTCCTGAAACTGAAGAGGCAAAGACCTATTACATTCCCAAGGCTAATGGCTATGAATCGACCCTCCAAGAACGTCTGAGAAGGCTTATTGAGCTCAGGGGAAAGAAGTAGAGCTGCTAGCAAATCTCTGCTCTAACCGTTAGTATTGACAGGTTGCCGACCTTACTGATGTTCATGGCTGAGTTCCAGTAAAACGGTGAGTGCATTTCATTTAGCCGATCTGCACCGGGCACAAAACTTATTTCAACTTATGCATTCTTTGAAAGGAATACGTGTCTAAAACCACTAGAACACGAAGCAAGACTCGCTTGTCTCGTGCATTGGGCATCGCCCTAACCCCTAAAGCCGCAAAATACATGGAGAAGCGTCCATACGCTCCAGGTCAGCATGGTCGTACCAAGCGTAAGACCGATAGCGACTTCGCCGTTCGTCTTCGCGAGAAGCAGAGACTTCGCGCACAGTACGGTATTCGTGAAGCTCAGCTACGCAAGACCTTTAACGACGCTAAGAGAATTGAAGGCTTAACTGGTGAGAACCTAGTTGAGCTTCTAGAGATGAGACTTGATGCACTAGTACACCGTGCTGGTTTCGCTCGCACAATGGCGCAGGCAAGACAGATGGTTGTTCACCGTCACATCTTGGTTGATGGTCTTCGTCTTGACCGTCCATCTGCTCGAGTGAAGGTTGGTCAGATGATCCACGTTCACGAGAAGAGCGAAAGCACAGAGCCTTTCCAGGTTGCTGCTGCTGGTGGTCACGTTGACGTATTGCCTCCAGTTCCTGGTTACCTGTCTGTTGAACTTGATAAGTTGCAGGCAACTCTAGTTCGTCGTCCTAAGCGTGCTGAAGTTCCTGTTACCTGTGAAGTTCAGCTTGTGGTTGAATACTACGCAGCTCGCTAGTAAAGAGGATTACTCATGAATGGTGCAGAGTTAGCAGCACTAATTTGCGCAGGCGCTGTTGTAGTACTAGTTATCTTTCTGGTAGCAGTACTGCTTAAGCTTTCTAAACTTTTAGACGCTGCCTCTGCAACTATTCGTGAAACAGGTGATTCGCTGATTCCATTGCTTACTGAACTTACTGAAACAACTAAGTCAACCAATAAGCAACTAGAGAAGATTGACGTAATCACTGACAGCGTTGTTGATGCAACAGGTAACCTCAGTTCACTGATATCATCGTTCACTACAACCATTGGTGGTCCATTACTTCGCGTTGGAGAAATCATTCGCGGTGTATCTGGTCTCATGGGTAAGAAGAAGTAAGTACGATGCGTAAGACCGCCGTCCTAATTGCTGGGATTGCTATCGGGGTTTATCTGGCTAGACAGATCGAAGCCAACCCTGAAGCTAAGAAAACTATTGATAACGCAGGCGACAAGATTCGTACATTCGCTGCTGCAGTTTCCGAAGGCTATCGCGAGCAAGAGGCTAAAGCTAGTAAACCTGCTAAGAGCAAGCCAGCGCGATGAAGACCGCTGAGATCAAAAAGAGATGGCTTGAATTCTTTGAAAGCAAAGATCACCAAGTAGTTCCAAGCGCTTCGCTTATTAGCGAAGATCCTTCTTTGTTATTTACTGTTGCAGGTATGGTGCCTTTCATTCCATACATGACTGGCTTGATTCCTGCTCCATACAAAAGAGCAACCAGTGTGCAGAAGTGTGTTAGAACGCTAGATATTGAAGAAGTAGGTAAAACCACTAGACACGGAACCTTCTTCCAGATGAACGGAAACTTCTCGTTCGGTGACTACTTCAAGCGCGAAGCAATTTCTTATGCCTGGGAATTTCTAACCAAGTCAGTTGACGCTGGCGGACTTGGTTTAGACAAAGGGAAACTCTGGGTAACAGTATTTCAAGACGACGAAGAAGCTATTGCGTTGTGGTTGGAACTATCTGATGTTCCACTCGAAAGAATTCAACGCAGAGGCATGGCAGATAACTATTGGTCAACCGGCCAGCCGGGACCTGCTGGACCATGTTCAGAGATTTACTACGATCGAGGACCTGCATACGGTATTGAAGGTGGACCTGTAGCTGATGAGAACCGGTACATAGAAATTTGGAACCTTGTCTTCATGCAGTACGAGCGTGGACTTGGCACAGGAAAAGACAACTTCGAGATTCTGTCTGAGTTACCAAGCAAGAACATTGACACCGGTATGGGTCTTGAACGTGTTGCCTTCTTGATGCAGGGTGTTGAGAATCTTTACGAGATAGATCAGGTAAGACCTGTTCTTGATCTGGCTGCTGAACTTTCAGGTAAAACCTATGGTGATAACACGGACGATGATGTTCGCCTACGTGTTGTAGCCGATCACGTTCGGAGTGCTTTGATGCTTATCGGTGATGGAGTATCACCGGGTAACGATGGTCGCGGATATGTACTTAGAAGATTGCTTAGAAGAACTGTAAGAGCGATGCGCCTTCTTGGTGTTAACGAACCTGTATTCGGCAAACTTTTCCTAACTTCAAAAAACGCCATGGTAGACGCTTACCCAGAGCTTGAACACGAGTATTCAAGAATCAACACAACTGTTTTGGCTGAGGAAGAAGCTTTCCTTCGCACACTCACCTCAGGAACACAGGTTCTAGAAACTGCTATAAATGCCGCCAAGTCTTTAGGGGCTAAAGAGCTTGACGGGGAAACAACATTCCTATTGCACGACACTTATGGTTTCCCAATTGATCTAACTGTTGAAATTGCAGAAGAATCTGGTCTAACAGTAGACAGAGAATCTTTTACTGCACTTATGAGTGAGCAAAGAAACAGAGCAAAGGCAGATGCGAAGCAAAAGAAAGCTGGAAACACTGACCTGTCTGTTTACGGTGACTTCCGTATGCAGGGTGTGACAGCCTTTACCGGCTACGAGGAACTCGAGTCAACAGCAAAAGTTATTGGACTAATCCTTGATGGCCAGCAAGTAAGTTCAGTACCTGCTGGTTCAATCGTTGATGTGATTCTGGATAGAACAAGTTTTTACGCAGAATCAGGTGGACAAAGTGCTGATGCCGGAATCATCTTTGGTGATGGTTTCGAACTTGAAGTTCTTGATGTACAGAAGCCGGTTAAGGGACTTGTGTCACACAAGGCCATTGTTCGCAAAGGTGAGTTTGGTGTTGGTAGTACCGTAACTACTTCAGTTGATCCAGACTGGCGTATCGGGGCAGCTCAAGCCCACTCAGCAACTCACGTAGTTCATGCAGCTCTTCGCCAAGCACTAGGACCGACAGCCTTGCAGTCAGGTTCGTACAATAAGCCTGGCTACATGCGTCTAGATTTCTCTTGGACCGCAGCGCTAAGCGCTGAGACAAAGTCAGAGATTGAAGAGATTTCCAATTTAGCTATCCGTGCAGACCTTGCGGTGTCTGCTTCATTCATGTCTTTGCCGGAAGCTAGAACATGGGGAGCGGTAGCTCTCTTTGGTGAGACTTATGACGAGAGTGTGCGTGTAGTTCAAATCGGTGGCCCATGGTCAAGAGAGCTTTGTGGTGGAACTCACGTTTCGAGAAGTTCTCAAATTGGTTTGGTTTCAATCACTAATGAATCTTCAGTTGGCTCTGGATCTAGAAGACTTGAAGCCTTGGTTGGTATGGAAGCCTTACATGCTCTTACGCAAGAACGAGTGTTACTTCACAAAATTGCTGAACAACTAAAGAGCACTCCACTTAATGCAAGTGATCGATTAGAAGTGCTACTTTCTGAAGTTAAAGAAATGCAACGAGAGTTATCAGTTGTTCAAGCACAGCAACTTTCACTTCAGATTCCTTCTCTCATGTCTTCCATGCAGCAGGTTTCAAATTTCAGTGTAGTAGCTGCAGAAATAGCTAATGTATCTAACGCTGATGCACTAAGAGATCTTGCAATCAAGCTAAGAGATCAGATTGGTGAAACTGCTGGAGTAGTAGCTCTTGGGTCCGTGGTTGATGGTAAGCCAGCAGTCATAGTCACTGTAAATGCAAAGGCTCAAGCAACAGGAGCTAAAGCTGGAGATCTAGTTCGTCTAGCTTCACAGATTCTAGGTGGTGGCGGCGGAGGTAAAGCTGACATTGCCCAAGGTGGAGGCACTGACGCTAGCAAGATGACCGAAGCACTGGTTGCAATTACAGAGAGCCTTCGCTAATTGCTTAGACCTGGCAGACGTTTGGCTGTCGATGTCGGCAAGGCGCGCATAGGTCTTGCCATTACTGATATTCATGCAATCTTGGCGTCTCCGCTAGCAACTGTAACGAGAGCAACAGATAATCAAGTGTCAATTGCTGAAGTACTCACCCGTGCTTCTGAACAAGGCGATCTACTGGAGATTTATGTTGGAGTTCCAGTAAACCTTCAAGGATTGGTTACTGAATCAACGAAGGATGCTGTTGAATTCGCTGAACAACTAGGAGCTTCAGCATCGGTTGAAGTATTTCTTGTCGATGAGCGAATGACTACATCAATAGCTAATTCTCAACTTCTAGAGATAGGTAAAAGCCAAAAATCCGCTCGAAGCACAATAGATCAGATGGCCGCAGTAGCAATCCTTGAATACGCTTTAACTGTTGAGAAAAACAGTTCTCAAAGACCAGGCTTGACCATTAGTCAATGGAGGGATAAGTATGAGTGAACCACAGTACTTATCTCGCCGAGATTTACGTAAGCCACGAATCAGACCACTTAGGTTACTTTCTCTTATAGCTGTGGTGGCTCTTGTTCTTGGTTCGCTTGCGTTCATGAACAGAGTTGCTGTTCGTGGCGTCTATGAGCAGATCACAGGAGCTGAGTACAGCGGTGAGGGTTCAACACTCGTGAATGTGATTATTTCGCGTGGCGATGTTGGTACTGATATTGCGAGGAAACTAGTCGAGGCAGATGTAACAAAAAATTACGATATAACTCTAAGAAGTATCTATTCAGCCAACCCAACTTTCTTCCCGGGCACATACAAGTTGCCTAGTCAGATCCCTTCGACCAAAGCTATTGAGTATTTGATTGACCCGAAGAACAAGATGACGAACCGCATCACTATTCGCGAGGGTCTTCGAAACAGTTCTGTCTTCGAGCTTTTATCCACCTCAACCGGAATACCAGTCGACAGCTTCGTCGAAGCAGCCCAAGACTTGAAGACCTTCGGAATTCCTAAGGCAGCTCCGTCATTAGAGGGATACCTGTTTCCTGCAACTTATGAGTTTGACGCTTCTTACACAGCACAAGGGATTCTTAAGGTTCTTGTTGAAAGAACGAAAGAGCAGTTAGTAGTTGATGGAGTAGCAAAGAAAGATTGGCACAAAGTTCTCACTCTTGCTTCTGTGATTCAACGCGAAGCCAGACAAGAACAAGACTTCTACAAGGTTTCTAGAGTGTTCCTCAACCGTATGAAAATCAACATGCCTCTCCAATCTGACGCAACTGTTTCATACGGCGTGAACGGAAATACTTTTCAAACCTCTGCAGCCGATAGAGCAGATCCAAACTTGTACAACACTTATGTACACACAGGGCTTCCAATCGGTCCAATCTCTGGTGTCGGAGCGTTGGCGCTCGATGCTGCGCTGAACCCAGCCGAAGGTAACTGGCTGTATTTTGTATCTGTGAATCTAAAAACAGGTGAAACCGTTTTTAGCGACACATTCGCGCAGCATGAAGAAGCAGTTCGTGTATGGATTAGATGGCTAAAAGAAAACCCGGACTGGAATGACTGATAAGAAATTCGCCGTGCTGGGAGATCCAATTGACCACAGCATGAGCCCAGCCATACACCTAGCTGCATATAAAGTGTTGGGGCTTGACTGGAGCTACGAGAGAGTTCAAGTGCGCTCTGGTGAGCTCAATGAATTCGTTGCACACCAAGGAGCTCACTTCCAAGGATTCAGTGTCACGATGCCATTGAAAGCTGAAGCGGCTGCCTTGGCAGTCAACACTGACCCGCTTGTGCAAAGGCTTGGAATAGCAAACACATTGATTCGCACAGCTAGTGGCCTCTGCGCTTTCAATACAGACGTGTTTGGCATTACTAAAGCACTTGAAGATTGTTGGGTTACAAATCCGGAGAGAGTAGCAATTCTTGGGGCAGGTGCCACAGCTAGATCAGCTGTCTTGGCGCTTCATCTAAAAGCACCTTCTTCGCATGTATCTGTATACGTTAGAAGCAGCTCGAATACTTCTGCGATTACTGATCTAGCAAAGACTCTAGATTTGGACATCTCTGTTCAGAGCCTTTCAGACTTCAGCGATTCCCAAGATCTAACAATTAACACCATCCCAGGGGAACACAGTGTTACCTCTTCTCACAAGCAATCGGGTTGGCTGCTAGATGTCAACTACTCGAACCCGGACAAAACGCTAAACGAGCTCTTTGACTCCTTAAAAGTAGTTTCTGGGAAAGACATGTTGCTTTGGCAAGCAATTGCTCAAATAAGACTTTTCATCGCACTAGATGCATCAAAGGAGCTTCCAAACGAGGTTGACGTATTACTCGCTATGTCGGCAGCGCTTTAGTATTCGAGCCATAATGTGCGAGAATGGCCTGTATGTTACGTTGGCTGACCGCAGGTGAATCACATGGACCTTCCCTGGCCGCTGTTATTGAGGGATTACCTGCCGGCATTGAGATAAGCACCTTAGATTTAGCTGAAGCTCTAGCCAGAAGAAGACTCGGCTATGGCCGAGGAGCCAGAATGAAGCTAGAACTAGACGAGGTTTCATTCACCGGTGGAGTGCGTCACGGTAAGACCATGGGCGGTCCTGTTGCCATATCTATCGCAAACACGGAGTGGCCAAAATGGGAGCAAGTCATGTCTCCTGACGAGGTTGAGGCCGACAAACTAACTGGTGCAAGGGCAGAAGCCCTAACTAGACCAAGACCTGGTCACGCTGATTTTACCGGAATGCAAAAGTATGGATTCCTAGATAGTAGACCTGTTTTAGAGAGAGCTTCTGCAAGAGAAACAGCAGCTCGTGTAGCACTTGGGGAAGTTGCTTCAGCATTCCTTAGAGCGTTAGACATCAAACTTGTTACCCACACAGTTGCTCTTGGAACAGTCCAATCACCTAATGATGTAGCTCTTCCAAGACCTGAGGATGTTAGCCGTTTAGATGAAGATCCTCTAAGAGCTTTCAACCCTGAACTAAGTGCCGCCATGGTAGCAGAGGTTGATCTAGCTCATTCTGAAGGCGACACCTTGGGTGGTGTTGTTGAAGTTCTGGTTTACGGGCTCCCACCTGGCTTAGGTTCATTTGTTCATTGGGATAGAAGACTTGATAGTCAACTAGCTGGAGCTCTAATGGGTATTCAAGCTATTAAGGGCGTTGAAGTTGGTGACGGCTTTGAATCAGCTCGTAGAAGAGGTTCACAAGCTCACGACGAGATCGTTATTGGTTCAAGTTCGGATGTTGAAAGGCTTACTGATAGAGCTGGAGGCATTGAAGGCGGCATGAGTAACGGTGAGATTTTACGAGTAAGAGCCGCGATGAAGCCAATCTCAACTGTCCCTCGAGCGCTTCAAACTATTGATGTTGCTACCGGAGAGCAAGCCAAAGCACACCATCAGAGATCAGATGTTTGTGCAGTACCTGCTGCTGGAGTAGTTGCTGAAGCCATGGTTGCCCTTACGATTGCAAATGCCGTTTTAGACAAGTTCGGTGGGGACTCAATCGAAGAGACCAAACGTAACATGATCAGCTACCTAGACAGCATTCCAGATACCTTGCGATCTAAAATCGCTAGGTAATCATGCTTAGTCGTCCAGTAGTTCTCATTGGCCCTATGGGTGTTGGCAAGACAACTATTGGTAAGAAACTTGCAAAGCGACTCGAAGTTCCTTTCGTCGACACAGATGTACTGGTAACTAAAGCCCACGGCGAGATTCCAGAGATCTTCGAAAATCAAGGCGAAGCAATCTTTCGCACTTACGAGGAGCAAGCTCTAAAGGATGCTTTGTTAGCAAAACAAGTGGTTGCAACCGGTGGTGGCGCTGTTCTAAGTGGTGAGAACCAGAGAGCGCTAGAAGCTGCAACTGTTATCTACCTATCTACTAATGGATTACACATGCGAGCTCGTCTTTCCAACGGCAACAGACCGCTACTGAAAAACGGTATGACTGACTGGAAAGAGATCTATGAATCTCGCAAGCCGTTGTACGAAAGATTAGCCACATTTGAGATTGATACATCCGCAGCGGGTCTAGGGAAGATTATTGACACAATCTGCGAGAAACTAGAGACACTATGACAATCAGACTCAACGCCAAAGGCCAGCCAGGCTATGAAGTACTTATCGGGCGTGGTTTGTTGGATGAACTTAACAGCGAATTAGGGGATTCTGTTCGTAAGGTTCTACTTGTCTATCCAGAAGGTATGCAAGCCAGTGCCGAACTGGTTGCTGACACTCTAATTGCAGCTGGCAAGCAGGTTTGGCAGCTTCCAGTTGCTGATGGTGAAGATGCCAAAACTGATAGATGGTTATCGATAGCCTGGTCATCACTTGGACAGGCAGAGTTCTCAAGATCAGACGCTGTTGTTACTTTAGGTGGCGGAGCCACTACTGATCTTGGTGGATTTATCGCTGCCACCTGGCTTAGAGGTATTTCAGTAGTTCATGTTCCAACAACACTCTTAGCAATGGTCGACGCTGCTATTGGTGGAAAGACAGGTATCAACACCATTGAAGGCAAGAACCTAGTTGGAGCTTTTCACGAGCCAAAAGCTGTCTTAGTTGACCTTGATACCTTAGAGACTCTTCCTAAATTGGAATTGATTTCTGGTTTTGGTGAAATTGTGAAGTGCGGTTTCATCGCTGACCCAGTTATTTTAGATTTAATCGAGCAAGATGTTAACGATGCTAGAGATATTCGTTCCGAGAGATTTGCTGAATTGGTTCGTCGCACCATTGAGGTTAAAACTGATGTGGTTGGTTCTGATTTCAAAGAATCTAATCGTAGAGAAATTCTGAATTATGGTCACACTCTTGGACATTCAATAGAACTTGTTGAGCACTTCAAGTCGCGTCACGGCAGGGCTGTGGCTGTCGGATTGGTTTTCGCTGCAGAGCTAGGAAGACTAAGTGGTCGCCTCTCTGATGAAGTTGCGGATAGACACAAGAGCATCCTGGAGTTATTAGACCTCCCAACAACCTATCCAGGCGATAGATGGGAAGCCCTATACACAGGCATGCAGGTTGATAAAAAGAGTCGAGGTGGCATTCTTCGCTTCGTGGTATTAGATGGCTTAGCCAAACCTGGCATATTGGAAGCTCCAACCAAGGAATTGCTATTCACGGCATTCCAAGAGATTGCAGAATAGAAAGTAAGTTTGAACCATGACTAAAGTACTTGTGTTGAATGGACCAAACCTTAATCGCCTTGGCTCAAGAGAGCCTGATGTTTATGGCACAGCTTCCTATACCGATCTTGTTTCTCAGGTAACTTCGCTTGCTGCCTCGCTGAGTCTTGATGTTGATGTTAGACAGACAAATGACGAGAGCGAACTGGTCTCATGGTTGCACGAAGCCGTTGATACCAAAAGCCACGTAATCCTCAATCCTGCTGCCTTTACTCACTATTCATATTCACTCAGAGATGCCTGCGCCATGGTCACCAAAGAAGGGCTTTCCTTGATTGAGGTACACATCTCAAATCCGCATGCACGAGAAGAATTTAGACACAACTCAGTAATTAGCGGAGTAGCAACTGGCGTTATTGCAGGCTTTGGACTGAATTCTTACTTGTTAGCCCTTAGGCAACTAAGCCACTGATAAACTGCTACAGGCCGTTTGGCCAAATAATTACAGCGAGGCAAAAATGGCAACAAGCAATGATCTAAAAAACGGCATGGTACTAAGCATGGATAACCAGCTATGGGCAGTCATCGAATTCCAGCATGTGAAGCCAGGTAAAGGTCCTGCTTTCGTTCGCACCAAGTTGAAGAACGTCATCAGCGGCAAAGTTATTGATCGCACTCTAAATGCCGGCGTGAAGATTGAAGTAGCGATTGTTGATAAGCGTGAGATGCAGTACCTATACAACGATGGCGATGGCTATGTGTTCATGGATACCAAGGACTATGACCAGATGACTCTCTCGCAGGAGCTTGTCGGCGATGCTATCAATTACTTACTAGAGAACCAGCAGGCAATCGTTGCTATTCACGAAGGTCTGCCAATCTATGTTGAAATGCCACCATCAGTTGTTCTTGAGATCACTTTCACTGAGCCTGGTCTTCAGGGTGACAGATCTAGCGGTGGCACTAAGCCTGCAACTGTTGAAACAGGTTTACAGATTCAGGTGCCGCTGTTCGTTGAGCAGGGTACCAAAGTTAAGGTTGACACTAGAACTGGTGAATACCTCGGCCGAGTTACTGACTAATCCTTGAGCTCGAGAACTAAGGCTAGAAAAAGAGCGATTGATGCTCTTTACGCAGCCGAACTCAGAGATGGCATGGCTACAGAGTTATTAGAGGCCACCAAGGAACAGGTATCTGATAGACAGAACCAAGATGAAATCTTCGATTTTGCTATGGAGTTGGTCTCAGGTGTTCTAAGCAATCAATTGGAGATTGATGAAATCCTTTCTAACGTTGCTCAGAACTGGACTCTTGACCGCATGCCAGCCCTGGACAGAGCCATTCTTAGATTGGCCATTTATGAGATCTCTTTTGGAACAGCAACCCCAGCAGAAGTAGTAATCAGTGAAGCCGTGGCTCTAGCTACTGAACTAAGTACCGAAGATTCACCTGCTTTTATCAATGGTGTTTTGGCAACTGTTGCTGCGACTCGCAAACCAATCTAGCCAGTAGGTAGATAACTGCACTAGAATCTTAGAAACAACATCCTTTAAAGGCGTCCTGTGAGGCGCAGAAGGAGGTGGGCGTGAGTTCACGTACCGTCTTAGACGCTCCAGATATAGAGCGAGCTATAGTCCGCATCTCTCATGAGATCGTAGAAGCCAACCAGGGCACATCAAATCTTCTTATTTTAGGCATTCCTACGCGTGGTGTTTTCTTAGCCAATCGAATCGCTCAGTCAATAGCAAAGAATTACCCAGACTTTGATCTAATTACTTCAGTTGGCAAACTCGATGTGACCATGTTCAGGGATGACCTCGCATCACGTCCTAATAAGCAAGTCACTGCCACCTTTATTCCAACGCAATCCCTAGAGAATCTGACAGTTGTTCTCGTTGACGATGTTCTCTTTAGCGGTAGAACAGTTCGTGCAGCGCTTGACGCCTTGGTTTCCTACGGAAGACCAAAAGCTGTGCGCCTAGCAGTGTTAGTTGATAGAGGTCACAGAGAACTTCCTATCAGAGCAGATTTTGTTGGGAAGAACCTGCCTACAAGTTTCTCGGAGCGAATCTATGTAAAGCTCACTGAAAGCGACGATGAGCAGTCAGTGGTGATCGAGCAATGAAGCATTTACTAAGCGCAGGCGATCTTTCATTTGATGAGACATTAGAAATATTGAATCTCTCACTAGAGATGCAAGGTGTGAATTCTCGCGATGTAAAGAAGCTTCCTGCTCTCAATGGTCGTACTGTTGCCAACCTTTTCTTTGAAGATTCAACCCGCACTAGGTTCTCCTTTGAAATTGCTGCCAAGCGGTTATCAGCGGATGTTGTTAACTTCACTGCTAAAGGTTCATCTGTGAGTAAGGGTGAGTCACTAAAAGACACTGTGCTAACCCTAGAAGCTATGGGTATTGAAGCACTTATAGTGCGTCACCATCACAGCGGAGCAGCAAACACAATTGCGCAAGCTAATTGGTCTAAGGCAACTGTTATCAACGCTGGTGATGGAACACACCAACATCCAACTCAGGCTCTAACAGATGCTCTAACAATCAGACAATCACTCAAGGGCCTGACAGACAACGGGGATCTAAAAGGTATCCGCGTTCTCATTGTTGGCGACATTCTTCACAGCCGCGTAGCACGCTCAAACATTGATCTATTGAAGACCCTAGGCGCTTACGTGGCCCTTGCAGGTCCAGCAACACTTCTACCTTCCTCAGCGACATTACTTGCTGATGCGATTTACCACAATCTAGATGAGGCCCTTGCCTCCGGATTCGATGTTGTGATGATGCTTCGTATGCAGATGGAACGCATGAATTCATCTTTTGTACCTAATGCGATTGAATACTCGACTCTGTGGGGCCTATCTGCAGAGAGGTTCTCAGGTTTGAGTTCTTCAACGCTAATAATGCATCCAGGCCCAATGAACCGAGGTTTAGAGATTTCATCAGAGGCAGCTGACTCGGCACAATCAAGGATTGTTGCTCAAGTTGCTAATGGTGTTGCAGTTCGCATGGCAGTTCTATATAAGTTACTAGCTCAAGAATCGGGTGCTAAATGAAAAACAAGGGAACCATCTTCACTAACGTCCAGTTATCTGATGGGACAACAACAAACATCACAGTTTCTGGAGAAATGATTTCATATGTGGGCAAGGACATAGACAGCTCTCTTGATGTTGTTGATTGCTCAGGCCTAATTGCTCTTAGTGGCTTTGTTGATCTGCACACACACCTCAGAGAACCAGGTTTCGAGCAGAGCGAGACCATTCTTACTGGAAGCAGAGCTGCTGCTAAGGGTGGGTTCACCTGTGTACACCCAATGGCAAACACTAATCCTGTTGCAGATAACTCAGCAGTAGTTGAGCAAGTGTTCGCTCTAGGCCATTCAGCTGGCTATGTTCAGGTGCAACCAATCGGAGCAGTAACAGCAAATCTTGAAGGAAAGAACCTTGCTGACCTTGGCAAGATGAATGCATCGGCTGCCAAGGTTAATGTGTTCAGCGATGATGGCAAGTGTGTAAGTGATTCTTTGGTTATGCGCAGAGCACTCGAATACGTGAAAGCCTTTGATGGAGTGATTGCTCAGCACGCTCAGGACCCACAGCTAACAGTGAATGCGCAAATGAACGAGAGTGCTTTATCGCTGAAGCTCGGGCTAACCGGGTGGCCAGCAGTTGCTGAGGAGGCAATCATTGCCAGAGATGTATTGCTTACAGAAGAAGTGGGTTCAAGACTTCATGTCTGTCACGTTTCGACAAAAGGTTCAGTGGAGGTTATCCGTTGGGCCAAGTCAAGAGGAATCAATGTCACGGCTGAGGTCACACCTCACCACCTCATCCTCACAGAGGACCTTGTTTCAAGTTATAACCCAATCTATAAAGTCAATCCACCGCTGAGGTCTCAGGAAGATGTTTTAGCTTTGAGAATGGCAGTAGCTGATGGAACTATCGACATAGTTGCTACCGACCATGCTCCACACACAGCTGACAACAAAGATTGCGAGTGGGGAGAGGCAGCCTTTGGAATGATCGGTCTCGAAACAGCCGCAGCGATTGTCAAGACTACATTGATTGACTCAGGCCTTATCAACTGGAGCAGGTTCGAAGAGCTGCTCTCGGCTAACCCTGCTTCAATCAGCAGGATAAACAACCAGGGGCAGAAAATTGAGCAAGGCTCATTCGCCAACATTGTGTTCTTCGACCCTAAATCAGAGTTTGTAGTTGACGCAGCAACAGAAAGCAAGAGCTCCAATAATCCATACATCGGCATGAAGCTAAGTGGAAGCGTTGTGCACACACTATTCAGAGGTGCCTTCACGGTCAAAGATTCGCAAGTTCAAGAGATAGGAAACACTAATGCCCATTAGAAATCGATCCGCGTTACTAGTTCTTGAAGATGGGAAAGTATTCAAGGGTGTTCCTTTTGGAAAAACAGGGACAACTCTTGGTGAAATAGTTTTCGCAACCGGCATGTCTGGTTACCAAGAGACTCTCACTGATCCTTCATACGCTGGTCAGATTGTTGTCCAGACAGCCCCTCACATTGGCAATACAGGAATGAACAGCAAAGATGAAGAGTCAGACAAGATCTGGGTTTCTGGCTACGTTGTTCGAGATGTTAGTCGTGTTGTATCAAATTTCAGATCAGAGCGTTCACTTGAAGATGATTTGAACAAAGACTCGGTTGTCGGAATTTCAGATCTTGATACCAGGGCGCTAACACTTCACCTGAGAGAAATTGGCGTTATGCGAGCTGGCATCTTCTCAGGTGCTGACGCCACAAAGCCACTAGTTGATTTGGTTGCTGAAGTTAGATCAGCTGCGAAGATGCAGGGACAATCGCTTAGCTCTGTAGTTTCCACAAAGGTTGCTTACGAAGTAGCACACAAGGGCGAGTATGTAGGGAAAGTCGCAATTCTAGATCTTGGCATCAAGCACTCAACAATTGAAAACATGGTCGAACGTGGCCTCGATGTTGTTGTTTATCCTGCTGACTCTTCAGCTGATGTGCTCCTAACAGGTAATCCTGATGCAGTGTTCTATAGCAACGGACCAGGTGACCCCGAGACAGCTACGGAGCAAGTAAAGGTTCTGCAGGAAATTCTCTCGAAGAAAGTTCCATTCTTCGGCATCTGCTTTGGTAATCAACTACTAGGAAGAGCGTTGGGGTTCCAAACCTACAAACTCTCTTTCGGACATCGTGGAATAAACCAACCTGTTTTGGATCGTCGTACTGGACGAGTAGAAGTTACAGCTCATAACCATGGTTTTGCAGTTCGAGTTGACGGGGGAGAGTACGTTGACTCACCTGCAGGTTTTGGCCAGGTAAGAGTCAGTCACATTTGTCTAAATGATGATGTCGTTGAAGGTCTTGAGTGCCAAGACATTCCTGCTTACTCAGTTCAGTATCACCCAGAGGCAGCAGCTGGACCACACGATGCCAACTACCTATTTGATCGTCTGATTGAAATGATTCGCAACAACCAAGCAAAGAAAGCTATCTAATGCCGCGCAGAGAAGACATCAAGAGTGTTCTAGTTATTGGCTCAGGGCCTATTGTCATCGGACAGGCCTGTGAGTTTGACTACTCAGGAACACAGGCTTGCCGTGTGCTGAGAGCTGAAGGCATCAGAGTGATTTTGGTGAACAGCAATCCAGCAACAATCATGACTGACCCAGATTTCGCGGATGCCACATACATCGAACCAATTACACCTCAGGTAATTGAAGCGATCATCGCCAAAGAAAAGCCTGACGCTATCCTTCCTACTCTTGGCGGGCAAACCGCTCTGAACGCTGCAATGTCTCTGCACGAGCTAGGCATTCTAGAGAAGTACAACGTAGAACTTATCGGAGCTAAAGTTTCAGCCATCAAGGCAGGTGAAGATCGACAATCCTTCAAGCAGTTAGTTCTAGATGCTGGAGCTGATGTTGCAAAGTCATACATCGCTCACACCATGGATGAAGTACTAGAAGGCGCTGCCAAACTGGGTTACCCGGTTGTAGTACGACCATCTTTCACTATGGGTGGATTAGGTTCTGGCTTTGCATACGACGAAAAAGACTTGAGAAGAATTGCTGGTGCAGGTCTCCAAGCAAGCCCAACCACAGAGGTTCTCCTAGAAGAATCAATAATGGGTTGGAAAGAGTATGAGCTAGAGCTCATGCGAGACACTGCTGATAACACGGTAGTTGTTTGCTCTATCGAAAACGTAGATCCTGTTGGCGTTCACACCGGAGACTCAATTACCGTTGCTCCTGCACTGACTCTTACTGACCGTGAATACCAACACATGCGAGACATTTCTATTGACATCATCAGAGCTGTAGGTGTTGATACTGGTGGCTGTAACATCCAGTTCGCAGTTGAGCCAAGCACAGGTCGGATCATCGTAATTGAGATGAACCCTAGGGTAAGTAGATCATCAGCATTAGCGTCAAAGGCAACTGGATTCCCGATTGCCAAGATTGCTGCAAAGCTTGCTATCGGTTACCGCCTGGATGAGATCCCTAATGACATTACTAAGGTAACCCCTGCATCCTTTGAACCAGCACTTGACTATGTGGTTGTGAAGGTTCCACGATTTGCATTCGAAAAGTTCCCTGCAGCAGATGCCACTCTCACCACCACAATGAAATCTGTTGGTGAGGCGATGGCCATTGGCAGAAACTATGCCCAGGCGCTGCAGAAAGCACTTAGAAGCTTAGAGCGCAGAGGATCATCTTTCCATTGGGGAAATCAGAAACTTTCTAAAGAGCAACTCATTGAATTATCCAAAGTTCCTACTGACGGACGGATAGTAACTGTCCAACAGGCTCTACGATTTGGTGCTACCACGCAGGAAATCTTTGAAGCCACAAAGATCGACCCTTGGTTTATTGACCAGATAGTGCTTATCAATGAAATCGCTGAAGAGATTCGTGACGCTTCTGATTTGGGTGAAGAGATCATGCTTTACGCGAAGTCCTTCGGCTTCAGTGACGCTCAGATTGCAGAAATTAGAGAGCTAAGCGAATTTGATGTAAGAACGATTCGATACGCGCAAAACATCAGACCTGTCTACAAGACAGTTGATACTTGTGCAGGGGAGTTCCCAGCACTAACCCCTTATCACTACAGCACCTACGAGCAAGAGACTGAAGTTCGTGCCTCTGGTGCTGACAAAGTAGTAATCCTTGGATCAGGACCTAACCGTATTGGCCAGGGAGTTGAATTCGATTACTCGTGTGTGCACGCGTCCTTTGCACTTCACGATGCAGGCTTTGAGACAGTGATGATAAACTGCAACCCTGAAACTGTTTCTACCGACTATGACACTAGCGACAGGCTTTACTTTGAACCGCTAACACTAGAGGATGTGCTTGAAGTTATTCACGCAGAGTCTGCAAGTGGGAACCTAGTTGGTGTTGTTGTCCAATTAGGTGGACAAACGGCTCTGGGCTTGGCTCAAGGTTTGGCAGCATATGGAATCCCAATCCTTGGAACAACACCGGATGCAATTGACCTAGCGGAAGAACGAGGCGCTTTCTCAAGAATTCTTGATGAAGCAGGTTTGATTTCTCCAGCTAATGGCACTGCAACAAGTCTCGACGAAGCAAAGGTAATCGCTGAAAGAATTGGTTTCCCTGTCTTAGTTAGACCATCCTTTGTTCTTGGTGGACGTGGAATGGAAATTGTTTACGACCAAAAATCACTAGAAGGTTATTTCGATAGAATCTCAGACCAAGCCATTGTTGGCCCTAAGCATCCTCTACTGGTTGACCGCTTCCTGGATGATGCTATCGAGATTGACATAGACGCTCTCTATGACGGGGAGCAGCTGTATGTCGGTGGCGTTATGGAACACATTGAAGAAGCTGGCATCCACTCAGGGGACTCTTCTTGCACGCTTCCCCCAATTACTTTGAGTCACACTCAAATCAATCGAGTTAGAGAAGCAACAGAGAAGATTGCTAAGGGCATTGGCGTAAAGGGCTTACTGAATGTTCAGTTTGCCTTGGCACACGATGTTCTCTATGTCCTCGAGGCTAACCCAAGAGCTTCTAGAACAGTTCCTTTTGTATCAAAGGCTCTTGGCATCACACTTGCTAAAGCTGCAGCACTAGTTATGGTCGGTTGGTCAATTGATGATCTGATCTCTGAAGGTCACCTGCCAGCTACCGATGGCACTCACATCCCAGAAACATCAGCTATCTCAGTCAAAGAAGCCGTTCTGCCTTTCAAGAGATTTGCTACCAAAGAAGGAAGATTCGTTGACTCTCTAC
>JAPLAJ010000129.1 GCA_026393335.1 Rhodoluna sp.
ACTTGTTGGGTGTCTTAATCACATTTCCATTGTGGAGATCGGCATGGATTGGAAGTAGCTCTTGTTCTTTGGAAAGACGAGCATAAACTTCATCGCATAGTTCTAAGCCTTTGAGAATATCTCCATACAGCTTGTCGTTTATTTGTTTTGGTTGAGAAGGTCTCAGGTTATCTCCGGTATTCATCAAGGTGCGATTGACGGTTGGCAAGTATGCCGGCTCAGTGAAGCGGAGTGTTTTTGCAAAGATCTGTAATCTAGCCATGTTTTGACCTAGCTCAAAGAGCTGCTCGCTGGTTGGCTCATCGCCTACTTCTTCGCCTGGAATCCAGTTGAAGAGCACCGCAGTTGTGTCCTTGCCTAGGGGAGTGAAAGGAGTGCTGATTAGAAGTTCACTGGTAGTCGTTCTCAGTGGAACTGGAGCTAAGACCGATCCGTCTTCGGCTAGGGCTTCTAACCACTGCATCTCGGCTAGTACTTCATTGTTGGATTTGCCGGAGGCTAAGTTGATGCGAAGAGCGTATTCGTTGCCCTTGGTATCTGTGATCTTGAAAGCAGAGTTAAAGGAATGGTTGACATTCTCTATGCCTGCAGCTTCAATGCCGTATTGCTTCAAGATGCCGGGAACTAGTTCCTGCACGGCTGCAATTTGGGCCTCTTCGTCCATCTGAGTGTATTCCATACCCCCAAGTTTATTGGGGGTTGCAGGGGTAGGGGGTTTAGGGCTAAACTGGGGGAAGCCAAAGACCGCCGGTTTCGGTACAGGCAAATCCATTGATTTATCAGGGGTTTTGCATGTTTCGACGAAGGTCCGCTAAATGAAGCGGCATCCAGCGCAGGTGAACTGAATTTGATTTTTTCAAGCTCTGGTCATTTGCGCCAGAGCTTTTTACTTTAAGACCCTAGGGCTACCGGCATCACAGATATAAGGAGCGCCATGGCGGACAAGCAAGCCTCAGTCGCCGAACTATAAGACCCTAGGGCTACCGGCATCACAGATATAAGGAGCGCCATGGCGGACAAGCAAGCCTCAGTCGCCGAACTAACTGGTCTATTCCAGAGTTCAGCTGCTGTTCTGCTCACCGAGTACCGCGGACTCACTGTGGCACAGCTTAAAGAGCTGCGCCGTTCAATCAGTGCGGATGCAACTTACGCCGTAGCAAAGAACACATTGCTAGCTATTGCAGCTAAGAACGCAGGAGTAACCGCATTTGACGGTCACTTCCAGGGTCCTAGCGCAGTGGCATTTGTTAGCGGAGACGTAGTCTCTGTTGCAAAAGCAATGCGTGATTTCGCTAAGGCAAACCCACTGCTAGTAGTAAAGGCTGGTTTCTTCGATGGAGCCGCACTAACACCAGCAGAGGTTACCAAGCTTGCTGATCTTGAATCTCGCGAAGTATTGCTGGCCAAGGCCGCCAATGCTTTCAAGGCTTCACTATTCGGTGCAGCATACATGTTCCAGGCACCTCTTGCTCAGGCTGCTCGCGCAGTCGACGCTCTGCGTCAAAAGCAAGAAGCTGCATAACCAAACCCAAAGTTTCACAAACTAAAACAAGGAGATACACATGGCAAAGCTGACTACAGACCAGCTAATTGAAGCCTTCAAGGAACTATCACTTATCGAGCTTTCAGAGTTCGTTAAGAAGTTCGAAGAAGTATTCGAAGTTACCGCCGCTGCTCCAGTAGCTGTTGCTGCTGCACCTGCAGCTGGTGGCGGCGCTGAAGCTGCTGAAGAGAAGGACTCATTCGATGTCGTTCTTGAGGCTGCTGGCGACCAGAAGATCCAGGTTATTAAGGAAGTGCGTGCACTAACTAACCTAGGTCTAGGAGAAGCAAAGGCCGTTGTTGACGGCGCTCCAGCAACCGTACTTGAGGGTGCTAACAAGGAGACTGCAGAGAAGGCTAAGGCTGCTCTAGAAGCTGCTGGTGCAAAGGTTACTCTTAAGTAATCTTTTCCCTGAAAAGAATTTCCCGCCTGAGTTCGCTCAGGCGGGTTTTCTTTAAATCATTTGCTTCCCACAAGTCTCTTGGTGTCTTGCTAGGCTGAAGTCAAACGGGAAAGGTTCGAAATGCATAAATTCTTTAGGAAGACTCTTCCAACTGTGGTTCTATTTACAGGGTTCGGGTTAGTAGCTAGTGCTGCCGCAACATCACCAAATCTAAATGCAGATGTTCTTTATGGATGCGTTACACCGGTGAACGGAAACTTGACAAAGGTGTCCATCACTCCTCCAACTTGCCCACGGAAGTCATCGCTGATTACATGGGGAGCTCGAGGATCCCAAGGCCCAGCTGGAATTCAGGGACCTACAGGAGCTCAAGGCCCTTCTGGAATTCAAGGAATCCAGGGGTTGACTGGGCCTGCAGGAGCTGTCGGGAATCAGGGTCTTCAGGGTGAGGTAGGCCCTAAGGGTGAAAGAGGAGAGGCTGGAACTCAAGGCGATGTTGGGCCTCAAGGTGCCGCTGGGCCTAGTGATCTTTACGTATTCTCAGGGACCTTAGCGTCATGTGGCCATTACTCAGCTGGACAAGCGATGGCATCAATGACTTTACCTGCGGGATCTTACATAATCGATGTTTTCACCACATACTACGCAAACTACAGCCCAATACCAGTTCCAACAATTTCTTCACCGGGAAAGACAATTCCCCTTGTTGAGCTTGCTGGTGGAAACTGGGGTAAGGCGATGGGGTCTATGCCCGTCACTTTGTCAGAGACAGGAACGATTTCTGTGAATTGTGGGGATCGAGCAGGCTACAGCCTTCAAAGATTCACAGCTCTCAAGGTTGGGCAGATCAATCTGGCAACGAACTAGCCAAAATCAAAAATCCTTGGCTTTGAACAACAGTGGAGTTTGATTTTTTGTTGGCTAGGCTTAATGAATGAAGTATTACAACAATGTGGTCGAACTTATTGGCAATACCCCTTTAGTTAAGTTGAATAAAGTAACTGAAGGTATTGCTTGTACTGTTCTAGCTAAAGTTGAATACTTCAACCCAGGTGGGTCTATTAAGGACCGTATTGCAGAGAAACTTATTGATGCAGCTGAAGCATCAGGACATCTAAAACCTGGTGGCACAATCGTTGAACCTACCTCTGGTAATACAGGTATTGGTTTGGCTCTTGTTGCTCAACAAAGAGGATACAAATGTATCTTTGTGCTTCCTGACAAGGTAGCCGTAGACAAGATCAACACCCTTAAGGCTTATGGGGCAGAAGTAGTTGTATGTCCTAGTGCTGTAGCTCACGAAGACCCTAGAAGTTATTACTCAGTATCAGATCGTATTGCTAGAGAGACTCCAGGAGCTTTCAAGCCTGATCAATACAGCAACCTAAACGGTCCTGCATCTCACTATGCAACTACTGGCCCTGAGATTTGGAAAGACACTGAAGGAAAAGTAACTCACGTTGTTATTGGAGTTGGCACCGGTGGAACAGTATCTGGTGTTGGTAAGTATCTGAAGGAAGTCAGCAAAGGGGCAGTTCAGATTATTGGTTGTGACCCAGCTGGTTCTGTTTATTCAAATGGAACAGGAAGACCATACCTAGTTGAAGGTGTTGGTCGTGGAGATGACTTCTTACCTGGCGCGTATGACAACTCTGTTGTAGATCAGTTTGTCCCGGTTCCTGATCTTGAGTCATTCATGATGACTAGAAAACTTGGTAAAGAAGAAGGTCTTTTAGTTGGACCTTCTTGTGGCATGGCAACGGTAGCCGCTCTAAAGGTTGCGAAGTCTCTTCCAGCAGATGCTGTTGTAGTTGTCATCTTGCCTGATGGTGGAAGAGGCTATCTAGCTAAGGTATTCAATGACACTTGGATGAGAACCTATGGATTCATGCCTCGTCTTGGTGATGCGGTTGAAGATCTAGTAGCAGGCACTCAAGTAAATCCTCAGGTAGTAAGCGTCAAGGCAACTGACACCATCAAGGATGCTCTCGATAAGAACTCTGAGTTTGTGGTTGTCTTCAACAACCAGCCTCCAGTTCGCTTTGGTGAAATCTTAGGCGTTCTAAGACTTGATCACATCAAGGCAGGACTTGCCTCTGGCGCGTTCAAAGAGACAGATCTTGTAGAAGCACACATGGAGTCAAAGCCAGTTCCTCTTGGTTATACAGACACCGTAGCCACAGCCAAGGAAGTTCTTGCCGATGTTGATTGTGCTCTGGTCCTTCGTGAAGGTGAAGTAATCGGGCTTCTAACTGGTGATACCTTTCACTAAAGGTTGTTGATAACTCCAAACAGGAAGTTTGGAAGAGGTTAGATTTCCTTCATGCCTATCGCAGAAAGAATTCTTTACTTTTCGAATATTTCGAATACGATAAACGCATGGCAAAGTTATTTATTCCCAATGCGAAAGATGTCAAGGTTGCATCCATGATTGTCAAAGCAGTCCTGGAAAACCCAAGGGACAAGTTGATTCTTCATATCGATGGCAAAGAGTTCACTCTCTCAGATCAGATGACAAAAGCGTTCTTGAAGATTGTGTCTGAAATTTCAAAAGGCGAATCAGTAGCCATTGAAGCTCTTGAGGCTCAATTGACAACTCAAGAGGCAGCGGACTACCTTGGCTACTCCCGTCCTACATTAATCAAGCTCTTAGATGAATATGACGTAGAAGTGAGCAAGGTTGGCAGGCACCGCAGAATTTCTTTTAGCGAAGTTAAAAAGCTACAATTTCTAATCCAGGCGAGCCAACAACAAGCAATAAGAAATCTTCAAAAATTGGAAGTGGAGCTGGGGCTTCTAGAACTCGAAAAGTAGTGCTGAACTCTGCTCTGTTAGACGCAGACTGCTTACATAAGCTTTATTTACGAGGGCTATTGATTTGGCTTGCGAGCTACCGGTTGTATAGACCACGCTGGACGGCGGAAATTCTTGATGAAACTATCAGAAGTATTGTGCGAAGGTTTCCATCGGATCAAGTAAAAATTGATTCTCACATAAGGTCCATGGCTGCCAGGTTTCCCGAGGCAGAAATTGTCGGCTACCAACATTTAGTGGGCACTTTAGATTGCCTTGACCCTGAAGATGAGCATGTTTTAGCTGCGGCCATAGTCGGCAGGGTAGGCAGTCTCGTTACTTTCAACTTGAAGGATTTTCCTAACGATACGCAGAAACTTTACGGATTTGAAGTTACTCACCCCGATGACTTTCTCATGAATTTAGCCGATAGGAATCCTGAAGTATTTCTTGATGCAACATCAAAGTGGTGCGCTGGGTATCAAAGCCCTGCCCTTTCTGCCCAAGATTTATCAAGGGCAATGAGACAGTTGGGTTGCCCAAATTTCGCAAAATACCTGCTCTTTGAAGGTGAAGCCATATTGTCAAGGATTGAGGATTAGAGCAGATTGAAGGAGCAAAATGCGATGCCTGAGGTGGCAAAGCGTGCTTTAGGCTTTAACTCAAGAGGAAGAAGCCATGTCAAAGTTTGAAACCAGAGCAATCCACGTAGCCCAGCACCCAGATGATAAGACTGGTGGCGTTATCCCACCTATTCATATGACCACCACCCACAAGCAAGATGGTGTTGGCAATCTTCGCGAAGGCTTCGAGTACAACAGGGCTGCTAACCCAACTAGATCTGCTCTTCAAGAAGCGCTAGCTTCACTTGAAGGTGGACGCTTTGGAATGAGTTTCTCAAGTGGTCTTGCTGCTGAAGATGCGATTATTCGTGGTGTTCTTGAGCCAGGGGACCACGTCATTTTGGCTAATGACATGTATGGCGGTTCTTACCGACTATTTGCCAGAGTTCATAAGACCTGGGGTGTTGATTTCTCTATCGTAGATTTGAACGACGATGCTGCTCTTGAGGCTGCTTTTGTCGCTGGCAAGACCAAGATGGTTTGGATTGAGACACCTTCTAACCCAATGATGACAATCTTTGATATTGCTAAAGTTTCTGCAACTGCTCACAAACATGGAGCTGTTGCTGTTGTAGACAACACTTTTGCTACACCTTATCTGCAGCGTCCACTTGAGCTAGGTGCTGACATTGTCATGCATTCAACCACAAAGTATCTAGGTGGGCACAGTGATGTGCTTGGTGGTGCTGTTGTTCTGAATGATGGCGAGATGGCTAAGAAGATTGAATTCATTCAGTTTGCTGTTGGTGCTGTCTCTTCTCCTTTTGATGCATGGCTTACCCACAGATCGCTAAAGACCCTTGCTCTTCGTATGGACAGACATTGCTCTAATGGACAGGCAGTTGCTGAGTATCTAGTTACTCGCAAAGATAAGGTCTCTGATGTTTACTACCCAGGGCTCATGGATCACCCAGGTCACGACATTGCTAGAAAGCAGATGGATGGCTTTGGCGGAATGATTTCATTCAAGCTTGTTGGTGGAACACCAGCTGCTAAGAAGTTCTGTGAGAATACAGAGTTATTCACTCTTGCTGAATCTCTTGGTGGTGTTGAGTCACTGGTGAACTATCC
>JAPLAJ010000035.1 GCA_026393335.1 Rhodoluna sp.
ATCAATCTCTTTATTAGAGAAGGCTGTCATGATCTCGTTCTTCTCTTCAGAGGACTGCCTACCGTGAAGAACAGAGATGCGAAGTCCCTGAAGAGCTGGGTTCCTCTTCAGAGCTTCTGCGACGCTAATTGCTGCTGCAAGAGGTCTCTTAGGTTTAGGTGTCTTTCCTTCTTCTAAGAACTCTTCATCTTCTTGAGCAGCACCACCGCTAGCGATTAGTTCTTCACCCTCATCTGATTCATCGATGCGTGGACATACCACAAAGGCTTGTCTTCCGTTACTTACCTCTTCAGCAACTCTCTGCCAAACTCTTGCAACAAGTGCTGGTTGATTGTCAGTGATTACATGGGAATTAATTGCCTGACGCCCTGCTGGTAACTCTGTGAGTATCGAGACATCAAGATCACCAAAAACAGTTACAGCAAGTGTTCTAGGGATAGGGGTCGCAGTCATGGTTAGAACGTGAGGAGGTAATTTACCTTTGAGCCTTAGTGCTTCTCTCTGGTCAACACCGAATCTGTGCTGCTCATCAACAACTATTAGCCCTAGGTCAAAGAACTCAACTTTGCTTGCAAACAAAGCATGAGTTCCAACCACAATCTTTGCTCTGCCTGAAACCATGTTCAACAACGCAGTCTTTCGATCAGCTGTATTGAGTTGCCCAGTCAGCAAAGTAAGACCTAGTTCTTTTGCAAGAACTGGACCAAGAGTTCTTTCAATTGATTTGTAATGTTGTGCAGCTAACACTTCTGTAGGAGCAAGAAGTGCTGATTGTCCATCGCTATCTGCAACTGTGAGCATTGCTCTAACAGCAACAAGAGTTTTACCTGAACCGACTTCACCTTGAAGCAATCTGTTCATCGGGTGTGATTGCGAAAGATCTTCAGCTATATCTTGTCCAATAGATATCTGACCATTGGTCAAAGTGAAAGGAAGGCTTTCATCGAACTGTGAGAGGTAGCCTTTATCTTTTGAAACACGGCTCGTGCTCTTTTGATGTTTGTTCTCAAGTCTTCTTTTCACCAAGGTTGATTGCAGGATGAAGGCTTCGTGATATCTCAAGGTATCTCGCGCAGCCATCCAATCGCCCATGTTGGCAGGCTGATGAATCTTTACGATTGCATCGTGTAGCTCTAGAAGATCATGCTTCTTTCTTAGATCTTCTGGAACTTCATCTTCAATAGTTGGAATCACATCAATTACTACACGCATCGCTCGTTGAATCAGCCAGGTTGAACATGTTGATGATGCCGGGTAAATAGGAATAGGTAACTCAGCCCAAGCTTTAGCAACCTCATCTTCGATTTCATCACCGAAGAGTTCATAGTCAGGATGAGCTAGTTGAAGTTTGTTTTGGTAGCTGCCGATCTTTCCAGCCCAAAGACCTCTAACCCCTGGTCTGAGCTTCTGAGCTCGCCAAGCCTGATTGAAGAAGGTAGCTGTTACAAAGCCTTCGCCATCTGTAAGTTTCACTTCCAGAATGACTCCGGATTTACCCTTCATCCGTCTTTCATAGACCTCAACCACATCGGCTACAAGCGTTACTGTCTCGCCAACCTGTATTTCCTTGATAGGGGTCAGTTCCCCTCTTGAGGAGTATCTTCTTGGGTAATGCTGCAGTAAATCAGCTGCTGTCTTGA
>JAPLAJ010000166.1 GCA_026393335.1 Rhodoluna sp.
GGCAGATAATCTACCTGGGTAAGAAGATAGATCATGACCTGCTATCTTCTGATCTAAAGCAAACTCATAGATTGGTCTCTTGGTAGATATCATCGACTGGACGGCTGCATCACCTTTTTGAATGCGAAGGTCGCAAGGATCTAATCCCTCAGGTCCAACTGCTACAAATGTGGATGCAATAAATTTTCCAGAAGATTCAAATGCTCTCATCGCCGCCTTTTGACCAGCAGCATCAGGATCGAAGGTAAAGATAACTTCAGCTGATTCTCCGCCGGTACCAAAGATTTGATTTATCTTTCTAATATGATCATCACCAAAAGCAGTTCCACAGGTAGCAACCGCTGTTGTGATGCCAGCTAGATGGCAAGCCATGACATCTGTATAACCTTCAACAACTACTACCTGACGATTCTTAGCGATGTCTTTCTTAGCAAGGTTCAGCCCATAGAGCACCTGAGACTTGTGATAGACCGGTGTCTCACCAGTGTTGATGTATTTGGCTAGTGGATCATCTTCATAAATCTTGCGAGCACCAAACCCAATAACTGCATTGGTGGCATCTCTGATTGGCCAAACTAGTCTTCCTCTGAACTTGTCATAGGTACGACCTTCTTTGGCAACCAATAGATCAACCTTGACTAACTCTTCTTCAGTGAAGCCCTCGCTCTTTAGAGCATCACCCAAACTATTCCAACCCTTAGGTGCATAACCAATACCAAAGTATTCAGCAGCTTCTTTGTCAAACTTTCGTTGAGTTAGAAAATCTCTAGCAGTCTGGGCCTCTGGAGATGAGAGTGCTGAAGAGAAGAACTTAGCTGCCGCCTCGTTGGCAGCTATAAGCCTTGCTCGATTAACCCCTTCGTCCCGGTTACCACCAGCTTCATAGGTAATCTCGTAGGAAATCTTTGAGGCACATTTTTCGACAGCTTCATAGAAAGTGATGTTTTCTATCTTCTGCAAGAACTTATAAACATCTCCTCCCTCGCTACAACCGAAGCAGTGATAGAAGCCCTGGTCTGGTCTTACGTTAAAGGAAGGTGACTTCTCATCGTGAAAAGGACATAAACCCTTGAGAGAGCCAACACTTGCCCCTTTGAGCTGAACATACTCACCAACAACATCAGCTATGTTTACCCGTTGCTTGATGGCTTCAATATCACGAGTAGGGATACGCCCAGCCATTAGCTCTTATCCTTTTTCAAAACCAATACTTCATGCATCTTCACTGCCGCTGCATCTGTCAACACTGCAATCTGGTCAACGATGACGCGGCGCTTCTCTTGATCACTCTTAGCCTTACTCCAAGCTTCGAGCGAGTATCCGTCCAGGTGCTTGCCATTAGATGCCAACAGGTAATCAGCTAATTCTTTGAGTAATTTTCTTTGCTTTTCGTAGAACTCAACCCTGTCATCTAGTGACATTAGGAAATAGGAAGCTAGACCTTTGAATATGGCAATCTCTGCTTCAACTTCTTCTGGAACAATCACATCGGCTGCATACCTTGCGAAAAGTGAATCGGCGTTGGCTTGGAATGTTGCAGCAGTAGTTCTAGAGACAAAAGAACCTATAACAGAGGAAGTTAGGTTCTTTAGTTGACCAGCGTCTTTAGGTGTTCCGCTATAACTAGTTAGCCAGTATTGATTAGCTTGCAATCTATCTAAAGCTGCAGCCAATACAGAAGAATCAATGCGGTTACCGTTCCAACGCTCTATCTCTTTGACTATGGCATCTTCTTGAGCAGAGCCCTTGAGCTGTTCAAGTTTGATGAATCCTTCTACAACTGCATCTTCAAAGTCATGCACTGAGTAGGCAACATCGTCACTAAAGTCCATGATCTGTGCTTCAAAGCATTTGATTCGATCTATAGCACCTTGGCGTAGCCATTCAAACACCGGCACATCATCCTCATAGACCCCGAACTTAATGGATCTATCAGCACCTGAATCTTGAACAGCGAATTCTCTAGTCCAAGGGTATTTACAACTTGCATCAAGACTTGCTCTAGTTAGGTTCAAACCAAAAGCAATACCGTCTTTGCTATAAACCTTTTGTTCGATTCGAGTAAGCAACCTTAGGGTTTGAGCATTACCTTCGAATCCGCCAAAGTCTTTAGCCCACTCGTTCAAACCTTTTTCACCATTGTGACCAAAAGGTGGATGACCTAAATCGTGAGCTAGACAAGCCGTGTCAACAATATCTGGATCGATACCAAACTCAACAGCCATTTCTCTACCGACTTGAGCAACTTCTAGTGAGTGGGTTAGACGAGTTCTAGCAAAGTCATTTGAACCTGGTTGCAAAACTTGGGTCTTAGCTCCAAGTCTTCTAAGTGCTGAAGAGTGAGTAACTCTTGCTCTATCTCTAGCGAACTCAGTTCTGGCACTTCTGCCGGAGCCTTCTTCGGTAAGGAATCTTTCCTTATCGAATTCGCTGTATTTGTCTGTACTCATCCGCCTGAAACTCCAAGTTCTGCCTCTAGCAGTACCTTACGCTGGTCACCGACAAGTTCGCGTGAATCAAGCCAGTTCTCCGGCAATGCGCATGTCTTAGCCCCACCTAGACGCCCTCTTGGGCCCTCTGCTAGTTCACCTGGGTATGGTGCAGCCCAGTCGATGGTTCCTAAAATGTCATCCATTTGCTGAAGTGATTCAACCTGAGCAAGAGCTGCTCTGAACTCTCCACCAACTGGATAGCCCTTGAAGTACCAAGCAACGTGCTTTCTGATATCTCTACAAGCTCGCTCTTCAGATTCAAAGAACTCGACCAGTAACACTGCATGCTTCTTGAATGACTCGGCTACCTGACCAAGTGTTGGTTGGACTGGATCAACAGCTGCATCAGAGTTTGGGTTTTTTGCATACTCTTCGAAAGCTGCTTGCAGATCAGCAAAGAGCCAAGGTCGACCAAGGCATCCTCTTCCTACAACCACACCATTACAACCCGTTTCACGCATCATGCGAATAGCATCACCTGCAGACCAGATATCTCCGTTACCTAAAACCTGAACATCTCTTAGTTCATCTTTTAGTTCATGAATAGCATTCCAGTCTGCTGTTCCGGAGTAATACTCAGAGGCAGTTCTAGCGTGAAGTGCTACAGCAGCAACTCCTGCATCTCTTGCTGCTTTGCCAGCATCTAGAAACGTTAGATGATCAGCATCGATACCTTTACGCATCTTTACTGTCACAGGAATATCTCCTGCTGCTTTCACGGCACTGTTCACAATTGCTGCAAACAGATCTTGTTTGTAAGGAAGAGCTGCTCCGCCGCCTTTTCTAGTTACCTTAGGAACCGGGCAACCAAAGTTCAGGTCGATGTGATCTGCTCTATTTTCAGAGACCAACATGGTGATAGCTTCAGAGATTGTTTTAGGGTCAACACCGTACAACTGAACAGAACGAATGTCTTCACTCTCGTGATGACCAATAAGTCTCATTGACTCTTCGGTTCTTTCAACTAGAGCACGGGATGTAACCATCTCACTTACGTATAGACCACCACCGTATTCACGACATAGTCTTCTAAACGCAGTGTTAGTTATGCCTGCCATTGGCGCTAATACAACAGGCGTAGCGATAGTGATACCGCCGTATTGAAGTGCCTGACCTGTTGTATTCACGTTGAGGATTAGATGAGTTTCTCAGCTAGGTAACCGCGAAGTTTGTCGAGAGACACACGCTCTTGAACCATAGTGTCGCGCTCACGAACAGTTACCGCTTGGTCTTCTAGTGAATCAAAGTCCACAGTCACACAGAACGGAGTTCCAATTTCATCTTGACGACGATATCTTCTACCAATAGCACCAGAGTCATCGAAGTCAATGTTCCAGTAACCACGTAGCTCTTGAGCAAGGTTCTTAGCAACCGGTGATAGATCTTCGTTTCTAGATAGTGGCAGAACAGCAACCTTGACAGGAGCTAGTCGATAGTCCAAACGAAGAACAGTTCTAACATCAACACCACCCTTGGTGTTAGGAGCTTCATCTTCAGCATAAGCATCAACTAGGAAAGCCATAAGTGAACGAGTTAGCCCTGCCGCTGGTTCAATAACGTAAGGAGTCCAACGCTCTCCAAGACCTTGATCAAAGTACGAAAGATCAATACCTGATTCACGAGAGTGAGTAGTTAGATCGAAATCCCCTCGATTAGCAATACCTTCTAGTTCGCCATACTCAGAACCTTGGAAACCGAACTTGTATTCGATATCCACTGTTCTCTTTGAGTAGTGCGAAAGCTTTTCCTTCGGGTGTTCAAATAGACGTAGGTTATCTCTGTTGATACCAAGATCGACATACCAGTTAAGTCTCTGTTCAATCCAGTAGTCGTGCCAAGTCTCATCTGTTCCTGGCTCAACAAAGAATTCCATTTCCATTTGTTCAAACTCACGAGTTCTGAAAATAAAGTTTCCAGGTGTGATTTCGTTACGGAATGACTTACCAATCTGACCAATACCAAACGGAGGCTTCATGCGTGATGCACCAAGAACGTTAGCGAAGTTGACGAAGATACCTTGAGCTGTCTCAGGTCTTAGATAGTGCAGACCTGATTCATCTTCAACTGGACCTAGATAGGTCTTTAGCAGGCCATTGAAAAGCTTTGGCTCTGTCCAAGCATCTCTAGTTCCACAGTTAGGACAAGCAATCTCAGCCATTGAAGCTGGGGCTCTGCCCTTCTTCTCTTCAAAGGCTTCTTCAAGGTGGTCTGCTCTAAATCTCTTGTGACATGAGGTGCACTCAATCAAAGGATCAGTGAACTCTTTTACGTGACCTGAAGATTCCCAAACCTTACGAGGCAAGATAACTGAGCTGTCTAGACCTACGATGTCTTCTCTAGAGTTAACGATGGCTCTCCACCATTGACGTTTGATGTTTTCTTTGAGTTCTACTCCAAGTGGTCCGTAATCCCACGCTGAGCGTGTACCACCGTAGATTTCACCTGCAGGAAAGACGAAACCACGTCTTTTGGCTAGTGAGATAACTGAATCGAGGCGAGTTGGGGCTGCCATTATTGCTCCCTTGGTAAGGCACCGTTGGCTGCGGTGCTTGAATCATAAGTTTAGTTGCCCTTTGCCTTCTTAGGCTTATCTACTGCCCCACCAAAGCGTCTATTGCGCTTGGAATACTGCTGGATAGCAGCCCAAAGGTCTTTTCTAGAGAAGTCAGGCCAAAGCACATCCAAGAACACAAACTCTGCATAAGCAGACTGCCAGAGCAGGAAGTTACTAATCCTGGTCTCACCACTGGATCTAATAAACAGGTCAACATCAGGTAAATCCTTGGTCAGAAGATACTTCTGCATCTTTTTCTCTGTAAGAGCACCGTTGAGCTTGCCTGACTTAGAGTCTTCAACTATCTGGTTGATGGCATCAACTATCTCGATACGAGAGCCATAGTTGACACACATGGTGAAGGTAAGGCCCTTGTTCTTTGCTGTTTGCTTTTCGGCTATCAACAATTCATCAATAACAGTTGGCCATAACTTAGGTCTTCTGCCAGCCCACTTGATTCGGACATTCCAACCATCAAGTTCATCTCTTCGACGACGAAGCACTTCCCGGTTGTAGTTCATAAGGAACTTCACTTCATCAGGAGATCGCTTCCAGTTCTCAGTTGAGAAAGCGAAGACAGTTAGATACTTAACTCCAGCTTGAATAGCACCTTCAATAACATCCATGAGAGCAGCTTCACCAGCACGGTGACCCTCGACTCTGGTTAGACCTCTTGCATTAGCCCAGCGACCATTTCCATCCATGACAATGGCTACGTGCTGAGGAACTGCCCCATCAAACTTTGGAACCTTCATGTTCTCTCCAAATGGTTAAAGGATTTCAATCCACGATCAATATGCCACTGACTATATGCACTTACGATAGCCGATGCAGAAGCTTTAGTTTGTTCATCTGATGCTTCAACCAGCTCCCACTCTCCAGCAAGCAGTGCCCCTAGGTGATTAGCTACTTCATAACTAATCATGGCTGCAGTTGGTGGCATACAAGCAGCACAGACAACACCACCGGTTTGAATTACGAATCCCGAATGTGGCCCCTCCGCATTACAGCCAGTGCAGTTAGCAAAGTTAGCAGCCCAACCGGCAACCGCTAGCGCTCTTAGTAAATAGCTATCAAGTATTTGTGCAGGTGCATGTTCTTTAGTGGCTAATGAGCGAAGCGCTCCAATAAGAAGCAAATACTGTTGAGTTGCTCTCTCTTCACCAGTAAGTCGCATAGCAGTTTCTGCCATGACGTTGGCAACAGTGAATGAGCTGTAGTCATCGGAGATCATGCTGCCGTAAGCACCAATAGTTTCTGCTTGAGTGACAGTGTCGAGGTTCTTACCCTCATAGAACTGAATATCGGCAACCATGAATGGCTCTAAGCGAGAGCCCATTTTTGAAGATGTTCTTCTAACACCTTTAGCGACCGCTCTTACCTGACCGTGATACCTAGTGAGCAAAGTGACAATGCGATCTGCTTCACCCAGTTTGTGGGTGCGCAGCACAATTGCTTCATCTCTATAGGTAGGCACTATTCAAGTATTACCGCAGAGCGCGGTTAACCGCTGAAATGACAGCCTTGAGCGAGGCATTAGATATGTCTCCATCAATGCCAACACCCCAAAGAGTCTTGCCTTCAACCTTTAGTTCTATATAGGCAGCAGCCTGAGCATCACTAGAGGCACCTAGGGTGTGCTCGGTGTAATCAAGAAGTTCTACCTTGATGCCACGCTTTTCAAGCACAGAAAGGAATGCTGAGATAGGACCGTTACCGGTACCGGTTAACTCAACTTCTTCAGAGCCATCTCTAAGAACAGCAACTAGGTCTACTACCCCGTCCATATCAGAAGAGGTGGCAAGCTTCTTAAGTTCAAACCTTCCCCACTTCTCTGCAGCGACTGTTGAAGGTAGATATTCATCCTGGAAGATAGCCCACAGTGCAGCTGAAGTTACCTCTCCACCTTCACTATCGGTCTTGTTCTGAACAACTCTAGAGAACTCAATCTGCAATCTTCTAGGTAGGTCTAGGTTGTGATCACTCTTGAGTAGATATGCAACGCCGCCCTTACCCGATTGAGAGTTAACCCGAATAACTGCTTCATAGTTTCTACCAACATCTTTAGGGTCGATAGGAAGATATGGAACGGCCCATTCGAGTGATTCTTGATCAACGCCTTGAGCTACAGCATCAGCTGCCATGCGCTCAAAGCCCTTCTTGATGGCATCTTGATGTGAACCAGAGAAAGCTGTGTAAACAAGATCTCCACCATATGGAGCACGCTCAGGAACTCTTAGCTGGTTACAGTATTCAACTATTCGCTTGATTTCATCAAGGTTAGAAAAGTCGATGTTTGGATCGATACCTTGGCTAAACAAGTTCAGTCCAAGAGTGATTAGATCTACGTTTCCAGTTCTCTCACCATTACCGAATAGACAACCTTCAATACGATCTGCTCCAGCCATGTAACCAAGTTCCGCTGCAGCAACTGCTGTTCCTCGGTCATTGTGTGGGTGTAAGGAAAGTAGAACCGAATCTCTTCTATCTAGGTTTCTAGACATCCATTCAATTGAATCTGCGTAAACGTTAGGCGTAGCCATCTCGACAGTTGCTGGCAGGTTGATAATCATCTTGTGATCAGGTGTTGGCTCAAAGGCTGCAATAACTGCATTACATACTTCAAGAGCGAACTCAAGTTCAGTTCCTGTATATGACTCCGGTGAGTACTCATAGTGCACAACAGTTTCAGGAACGCTTGCTTCCATCTCTTTACACTTCTTAGCTCCAGCAAGAGCAATGTCAATCACACCTTGTTTA
>JAPLAJ010000172.1 GCA_026393335.1 Rhodoluna sp.
AAAACCACGAAAGCTAAAAGAGATGCTTCCTCCGAAAATACGCTGAGGGTTTCTTTTCTTTGAAGAATGAAAATGCACTCCGTTTCTTGGAATGGGGACAGCAAAATTTGTCTGCTGGGTTTAACTTTCATTAAATTAGCCGAGCGAAATCTTCAATTGCAAAAATACGTAAATGCGAATCTTTAAAGAGTTCAATGTCGAACACAACAGAAAACTTTTGCATCTATTTCAAAAGTGACCTAGATGACCGGAGAGTTTTTGGTAAAATTAAGTTATCCCTTTTGGGAACTATCACCTGATTCATTCATGACCGGTGAAATCATTTAAAAGAAAGAACGTTCGAGAATCAATGAAAAGAATACTTGCAACATACACCGCTGCAATTGCGATGGCGATTGGATCAATCGCTCCTGCATTCGCTTACCCAGCAGGTCAAGCTCCGACTCTTAGCGTATTGACCGCAGACCGTCTGACTCCAGGTTCTACTATTACTGTTCTAGTTGCGAGAGTAAAGACTGGCTGTGCGGTTTCTTTGAGCTGGAGTGGTGGTCTCGGAATCAGCCCTGTATCTGGTTCAGCAGATGCTAGCGGTAATACATCTCTATCCATTGCTTCTCCTAAGGTTGCAGGAAGTTACGTTCTAACAACTTCAGCACTTTCTGCAGAATGCACTGGCGGCGCTGATGCCACTCTGACTAGCACGATCTCTGTTGGCAAGATAGCTCTAATGACCACAAAGATTGCAACAACAAATGCTTCCATCAAGAAAAAGCCTGTTGTGTCAATCTCAGGAACAATTAAGTCGGGTGCGACAGCAGTTAAGAGCAAGGCAGTTTCTGTTCAGTTGAACCTCGGTGGTAAAAAAGTGGCGGTCCTAGCCGGAAAAACAGATGCTAAAGGTGCCTTTACCGTGAAATTCAGCAAGGTCAAGTACAAGGCTGGAACATACACAGCGGTTGTCACAAGTGTTGCGGATGCTTCATACGCAGCAATCAACGTTACGACTAAGGCCATAAAGCTTAAGTAGTAGATTCGACTTTCTACCTTCAGCGAATTATTGCCAAGAAAGAATATTCGTGTTTTTTGGCAAGCCTTCCAGTAACAAGAGTAGAAGAGCTTAGTGGGCTTAAGTCAAGATATTGGCCTTAAGAAGTATCGGACAGAAGACCGTGGGCCCAGAGCCTCCAATCTTGGTCGGAGGTTCTAGTCCTGCCGAAGGCGCTTTGTTTGAAGAGTAGTTAGGGTCTAAAACGGCTGCTACCCTCAAGGTTCTCTTTTCAGAACTTGCAGGGAATCTAATGCTTTCGTTGGCTAGGCTGGATACATGAGCCTAGTTAAAAGATTACGTATCTCGAAGATTTTTGTTCTCGCTTTTGCACTGTTGATACCGGCAATAGGTATGGTTCCTCAGGCTTCAGCCGATGAGAGCTACCAAATAGTAGTTCACGTGCCTGGGGTAGTAGGAGTAGTTCCTAATGGTGCAAAGATCACACTCACAGATGCAGCTAATCCAAGCAGTAAGAGTCAGTCAAGGCTCATTGGTCAAGATTCTTATGGCTGGTTCGGGGTAGTCGATGTTCCTGCTGGAGCTGATTCAGTCCGAGTTAATGCCACGAAGTCCAAAGTTTCTAATGTTGCTATTGATCCTTATGAGACTGAAGAAATATGGCTAAACACCAAGGGAGTACCTTTTCTCTACGAATCAAGTGCAAGCCTCACATATAAAATCAACCTAGTCGCAAAAGGCGCAGCTTTATCTAATCGCTCTGTGAAGGTAATGATTGGCAGCAGCACAAAGACCTATAAGTTCATCGGAACCGGCACAAAGAGATACGTCCTAATTCCAGTTACTGCGAAAACCAAATCAATTGTGTTCACCCTTTTCAACAAAAAGAAAGCGGGAGAAACATACTTCGAAAACCCAAGGAAATATGCAAAAGTATGGGTTGGCGATGGTTTTGAAGGAGCTAGAACATCTGAGTCATGGGCAAATGACAAGCTAACAATTCACTACCACAGAGCTGATGGTAAATACTCTGGCTGGGGAATTCATGCCTGGAAAGATGCTGATGGTGGAGCAAAGCAACCAACTACCTGGGCCAAACCAATCATGCCTGTGAGCCCAAACGTTGGAGCTTGGGGAGTGAAGTTTGAAATTCCACTAGCTGCTAACTCATTAAGCGTTCCGCTTATTTTGCATAACGGTGATGTGAGAGATCCATCTGATCTGGACCAAAGCATCGACCTTGGTGGCAGCCGCGGTGAAGTATGGTTTGAGTCTGGTTCCATGAACTCTGATGAGAGTTTGCGCTTCGCACTTCCAGTGCCTTTGGATGGTGCTTCTCCAGCTACACCTAAAGATCCTGTGCTTCCTGAAGCACCAACCCTTTCTGAAGCACAAGCACTAGCTTCGCCTTCACTGAGATCTGCCATGGCTAAAGACAACATCTATTTCCTAATGACAGATAGATACCAAAATGGCGATACCTCTAATGATGAAATGGGGCTCACGGGTCCAAGAGAAATCACTGGCTTCGATCCGACTTCAGCCGTTCACTACCATGGTGGCGATTTAGCCGGACTAACCGATGGTTGCACCTCTGGTAAAGGTGTGAAAAGAATTAAGGACATGGGCTTTACCGCTATCTGGATAACGCCTCCATTCAAGCAGCGTTATGTGCAGGGCTCAAGTGCTGCATATCATGGCTACTGGATTACCGACTTCACAGACATTGATCCGCATTTAGGTACCAAGAAAGATTTCAAGGACCTGATTGACTGTGCTCACTCGCAGGACATGAAAGTGGTTCTTGACATCGTGGTGAACCACACCGGTGACATCATCTACTACGAAAACGGCGACTACAATTTCGGCGATTACAGAAAACCTAAGGTATCTCCGGGCGAAGTCAACACTAAAAAGCCAGACTTTCTAAACAATGTGGAGAATTACCACAACAGAGGTGACATTAGAAACTTCCAAAACAAAGAACAATATGAGAACGGTGACATCTACGGACTAGACGATCTTGCCACAGAGAAACCCGAAGTAATCGAGGGGCTAGCTCAAATATACGCAGGCTGGGTAAATGACTACGGAGTGGATGGTTTCCGAATTGACACTGCCAAACACCTTGATGAAGCGTTCTTTGCAAATTGGTGGCCTAGAGTTCAAGAGCTTACTAAAGACAAGAAACCCGGCTTGTTTGCATTTGGTGAATACTACGAGTCAAGCACAGCAACTCTGACTGAATTTGTCAGAGATAGAGGCTTGCCTTCACTTCTTGATTTCGCCTTCCAAGATGCTGCAGTTCAATTCTCTGTTGGTAACAGCATCTCGAACCTGAAGAATGTGTTTGATGCTGATGACTGGTACATCACTGACAAAACCAATGCTTATAACCAGGCTACTTTCTTTGCCAATCATGACATGGGTCACTTTGGCCTAATGCTCAAAAGTGCTGGTTCAACCCCAGCTGACCTACTAGTTGATGCGCTGTTGGGTTATGACCTCATGTATATGTCTCGAGGAATTCCTTCTGTTTACTACGGTGACGAGCTAGGCCTGATTGGAGCTGGTCGAGATAAAGATGCCCGACAGGACCTTTTCCCGACAGAGGTTTCAAGTTGGCAGACTGAAGCAAGGATTGGCGCAAACCCTGTTGGCACAAAAGGTTACTTGGATGAGCAAAATCATCCACTTCAGATACGAATCAAGGACTTGAACGCCTTGAGAAAGAATCATCCCGCTTTGAACGGCGGAGCTCAGATTCAGAGATATGCTGCAGGTACCGTAATGGCATTCAGCAGGATCGATGCCGAGAGCAGAACCGAGTACCTTGTGGCATTAAATAATTCTGGGTCTGCTAAAAATGGCGTGAAAATAAAGACTTCAAGCCCGAATACAGTATTCAGTCAGGTCTGGGGGCCAGCTCAAACTGTTACCTCTGACGCTCAAGGTTTTGTAACTGTTTCACTTGGACGAGTTTCATCGATTGTCTTGAAAGCTCAAAGCGTATTGCCAGTCAAAGGTACTGTGGGACCAGTGAACTTATTTGTCTCTAAAGATCAAGGATTAGCAAGTTGGAAAGTTCGAGCAAGTATTCCAAGTTGGGATGACCCTTCAACCTGCACATTTGTGATCAAGGTAAATAACGGCGCTTGGCAAGTTCTGGGAGTTGATGACTCAATTGACTGGAAGATGATACTTTCCGGAGCTAAATATCCTGCTGGGTCCAAACTCACCGTGGCAGCGATTGTAAAGAGCACTTCTGGAGGTATTGGCGTTTCCAACCCAATTCAATTGACCAATCAGCCCTAACTCAGCCAGCGCTAACAGAGGACATAAGTTAGGTCGACTGGGCTAGTTTTCGTCACAGTGCTCGCAGAATGTCTTCAACTTTTTGCTTAGCATCACCAAAAAGCATTGCGGCATTTTCCCTAAAAAACAGTGGGTTCTGCACACCTGCGCAGCCTGATGCCATTTAGCGCTTGAAGACAATAACGTTCTCTGCGTCCCATAACTCTCACAATTCAGCCATCAGGCAGGCCCAATCTGAAGTATTTGCCGTGTATCTTGACCATGACAAGCAAAAAGTGAGGCTGCTGCTAGGTAGATAAAACCATCAAAGTGGTATGGTTTAAATCTAAACGGAGACATTAACGGCATTGGGGGCTGCGATGATCACAACGAAAATACTTTCTATGGCTACGGAATTAGGGCCTATAAAAACTACAATGTCCGATGTGTTGGCACGAGTCGCAGAAGCATCTCTTCCTGCAAAATTGCCAGTTGGATATGTAACTCGACTCACTGGAGTTGAGAGCGTCTATCGAAGACTTGAAGGTCAGAATACTTCTGACTTTGCCGCTATGGCAGGTAGAAAAGCTTTGGAGCGGGCGAACCTAAAAATAGATGATATTGACCTTTTGATTTTCGCTTCTGCCAGCCAGGATTTGATTGAACCTGCGACAAGCCACATCGTTGCCTCACTGCTTGGTGCAAATGGTGTCCCGGTTATGGATGTCAAAAATGCTTGTAACAGCTTCTTAAACGGTATGCAGGTTGCAAATGCGCTTATCAAGATAGGTCAATACAAGACTGTATTAATTGTTAGCGGTGAAACACCAAGTATGGCCATACGTTGGGCCTCTGCAAATAAAGATCAGTTCCTTAGGTCATTCGCAGGATTCACCATGAGTGATGCTGGTGCAGCAACCGTACTGGCCGCATCAGATGATGGTGATGAAGGAATCTTGGCCATTGAGTTTCGATCTGATTCGAACCGCTGGGATGTTGGCACACTTGGCATGGGTGGGTCTAGAAGCCCACGAGACATCGAGACAACCTACTTCGACATGGATGGACGCAAACTTGCCGAAGCTTTCATGAGCCTAGGTCCTGGAATCTTGAATGAAACCTTAGAAGCTAATGGTTACACCTGGGCAGATTTCGCAGCCATCGGAATGCATCAGGTCGCAGCCCCATACATTGATGAGATTTGTAAAGTTCTGGATGTTCCAACAGAAAAAGTTATCAAGTCCGTCGCCGATTACGGAAACATGACTACCGTAACGATGGCTTTGCAAATTGAACTTGGCATGGAGAGCGGTTTGCTCAAAAAAGGAGACTTGTTTGCTTATATCGGTTTAGCGGGTGGTATTTCCACAGGTTTGGGAATATTTAGGTTATGAAACTTGCAATCTGCATACCTTGCTATAACGAGGCCAGTTACATAGCCAAAACTTTGCACTCGCTTAGTCTGCAAGAAGATCGCAACTTCAAAGTTTTTGTCTGCGACAACGGCTCAACTGACCAAACTGCTTCGATAGCAATTAGCGCAGGTCTTGAGCTCGGCCTAAATCTCGAGATAGTTCATGAAGGTAAAAAGGGGACTGGTGCTGCTGCCGATAGTGCTTTTCGAGCAGCAATAGCCCAAGGCTATGATCTACTAGCCAGAACGGATGCTGACGCATTGGTTGATTCGTCTTGGACAAGGGCTATCCGCAAGCACTTTCAAGAACATCCCCATGGTTTGGCTGCTGGGATAACTGGTCCCATCGCTGGTGAAGTTAGTTCCCGATTTAATGTCATGTTGAGAGCTGCCTCCCTATTGGCAAGTACCTTTGGCCTGTTCCGTCCATCAAATTATGGAAAAGGGCTCCGTGGCCTATACGTGATGACCAACGGCAACAATCTCTCTATTGATAGTAAAACTTACCTTGCTGCTGGGGGATTTAGACGTACCAGAATAGAGGAACTTCACGAAGACCGCCAATTGGTCAATGATGTGCGGGCAGCTGGTGAAAAAGTCTTTCTAGTTCGTGCCATGAAGGTTCAGGTTTCAGCTCGTCGGGTAAATGCTTGGGGTTTACTGAACTCACTAAAGTGGTACGCCAACCATTCTTATAAAGGCGAAGAGATTGATATCCGATGAAGCCTAAAGCGCTAAGTAAGGCAACTAGAAACGATCGATGGGTTTCATTCTTATCGAGACCGTTAGAGCTGTCCTTTATTCGATGGATGTCTTCTTTTGGTCCAGTGGTCCGAATTCCCTTTATTGGCATTTTGGTTTCAGAGGGGACCATACTTCGAAATGTCTTGATGGACACCCAGAACTTTAGTAAAACTGCACCAGGGGGAACCAGCGATTTGTGGGATCCAATTTTGCGTGGTCCAGGCTTACTCAACATGTCAGGTGTGGATCACCTTGAACTCAAACGAAAACTAACTCCTCTGTTCAACGGCAAGGTATTAGATGAAATGGTTGGCGATACCATTCGTCGTTCAGCTAAAGAACTAGCCGACCAACTCAGCTCAGGTGAAAAAGTAGATATCGTTTCGCACATAGAACTTATGGCTGCAAGGGTAGTTTGCACTTTGAGCGGATACGACATAGCTGAAACGGAAGAACGAGAGTTACTACTTCAATTGGATAGGGCTAGAGGCCTACTTCGTTTTGTCAAGCTAACTCGCAAGCAAATGCTTCCCCACGAAGTCAAAACTGCAATATCCGAACTTGAAAGCATCCATTTTAGAATCAGTGAAGCTTATGAACGCAATCAGGTAGCAACAATTCCTTATCTTCTGAAACAACATGGATTTAGTAAGGCAGAAGTTACTTCTATTATCACTGCCCTGATCATCGCAGGAACTGAGACAGTAATATCTCACCTGCCGAGATTCATTCAACTGCTGGTCACAGGCAAAGTAATCGCAAGCAGTGGGGCACCGGAGCTAGATCTGGATGAACTAATTCAAGAAGGTCTTCGAGTCACAGTGCCAACACCGGTGATGCTAAGGGGAGTCGTGGCACCAGCCAAGATAGGTAAGGTCTCTGTCAAGCCAGGGGATCGCATTCTGCTGGCGACCACATTGGCTTGCAGACGCGCAGGTGGATTTGACCCTGAGCGTCCAATGCCTAAGGTGCTTCGTAATCTATGGTTTGGAGCAGGGGTTCATTTGTGCATTGGTATGCCTTTGGCTCAGCTAGAAATCCTAGAGGTTACTAAGGAACTAATAAATCGCTTTGGCGGCCAGGAACTAAGAATCGTAGAGTCAAGAATTCGCAAGGGCACTCTAACTGCCGGTTACTCAAAGTTGGTGGTGCAATGCCAACCTTCCTAGACAAGCTGGAACTAATAGCCCAAAAACAGCCTCATGATCAGGCAATTGAAGTATCAGGGCAGTCCATCTCATTTCAGGAACTCTGGAGAAACATTGAACTTGTTTCATCAAATGCCTATCGTTTGGGATACCAACCGGGTGACACTTTTGTCTTTGCAAGTAAGCCAACACCTCAGTCAATCAGTTTGGTACTTGGTTTAGCCCGGGCAGGTCTGCGAGTTTCCTTCCTAGATCCTTTTACGGCTATCAACTCATTTCACGTTCGAATCGGACTATTAGATCCAAAGTTTGTGATTGCAGAATCAACACTTTTCACAATTGGTTCTCCCAAAGCTTCCTTGTTGAGGAAACTGCTAAAGTTTACAATTGCCGATTACGGTGCTATCTCAGGAGTTGATTTCTACTTCTCCGGCCGCAGGCTTCCCTTTCTACCAAAGCGGGCAAGAAGTATTAGACGCGAGTTCTTCAGCCCAGTAAGTCAGCTAGCTCCAATTCAGCGAGTCAAGGATTCGGATTCAATTATTGTTTTCACCAGTGGCACTACCGCAGAGCCTAAAGGTGTAGTTCACTCGCTGGAATCTATTTCAGCTAATTTTGCTGAAACTGCACGAATCTTTGATTTCAAAGAAAAAGATAGATTTTATTGTGGCCCAATCACAGTCGGGATGGTGGCTATGTCTTCAGG
>JAPLAJ010000117.1 GCA_026393335.1 Rhodoluna sp.
GTCTCGGAACTAGCTATCGACTCTGGAATTGAATTTCACACCATCGCTCCGGCAATCTACCAAGACTCAGGCTTCACAGCAGCAACCATGAGGAAAGCCACTTTCCATGGCATTAGTTCGCTAGAGGAACGATTTGCCAAGGCTCAGTTACTGCTTGCCACACCTGAGCCTAAAGTTGTCTACCTTTATGTTCCTGAGCTAGATCAGACTGCACACGCTAAAGGCTGGAAGTCAACGCAGTGGCTCAATCTTCTCGAAGATGTCGATTCTCAGGTCTCGAAACTTGCCGCAGTCCTGCCTAAGAACACTGGGTTTATTGTTACAGCGGACCATGGGCTAGTTGATATAGAGAAGCACAACCACATCTACCTGGATGAGTTCTTGCCCGAATCGGAACTTGATTTCGTCGGTGGCGATACCCGCGGTCTGTTTATCTACCTAAAGGATCAGAGTTTGACAGCTGAGACGATTTCTGAGTTGAGCGAGACGCTTCAGGATACTTGTTATCTTCTGACTCCAGATGAACTTTTAGCAGCCGGTTATTGGAACGCTATTTCGAATCCCACGATTGTTCCTGATTTTGTTGTGTTAGCACGCAAGGAAGTAGCTCTCTACCACCGTGGGTTTGCTAAACGTAAGTCGTTGGAAATGATCGGCCATCACGGTTCAATCTCAACTCAAGAGATGTCAATCCCGCTTATAACTATTGGCTTCTAGTTAGTCTTCGTCTTCATCTTTTGAACCGAAGAGAACTTCAGCCCAGCGGCTGGTGCTTTGATTCTTAGTTGGAGCGTAAGGTTCTTCGGGCTTAGTTTCCTGAACAGGTTCTGGTTCAACAACCTCGATAACTTCTTCAACGACCTCTTCGAAAAGTTCTGTTTCTTGGATTTGTTCATCTTCAACAACTGGAGTTTCTTCGATTTGATCTTCTACAACATGGAAAGTAGTTCTTGTTTCGCTTTCCACAACCGTGATTACTTCAGTTCGAGTTTCTGGTTCAGTAGATTCTTCTTCAATCAATTCAGGAACAACACTCAGGCTCGCTGTCGGAGTTGGGGCTTCCTCAATAATTTCTATTGGTGCTACAAAGTTTGTTGGATGTGCCGGCTGTTCTGGTCTAACAAGTGCGGGAGCATCACCAACGCTTAAAGTAGAGGCGTTGGATAGCTGAAGTGCGCTTTGGTTTTCAGGTACTAAGTGCAGATTCTTTGGATCAAAGGACCAGGTCGCTACTCCAGCAGCTCCACCAAGAGTGAAACCTACAGAAACCAACCATTCGCCTTCAGCTGATTTCCTTGAACTCCATTTGATGTTGTTGGCTCCGTTAGAAGAAAGTCGATCGTCCATGACTGTTCCGAATTCAATCTGGGCAGGGTCGGTAAATCTATCTCCGGCTAGAGAGAGTCTGATGTTTCGGGCAAGGATTACGATGTGATTCAATTCGGTAATGATCGGGGCAGCATATTTACTGATGAAATCCTCATCAGCACCTGTGCGAGCTACTAGTTCACCAACAGATGTACCCAGTCGAATCTCTGTCTGGATGTCTCTTACAGTCAAATTGTTCGGGCGAGAGGTAGGCCTTGATTTCATGGCTTTGAGCAGGTCGTCAGAAATCTCCAGGTAGTACCTGGTTCCATCGGGAGCCTGAAGCTCTAATTGGTTGTTAGTAACACCAGTTATTCGTAAATCCGCCATTATTATTCCTTCTGCGGCTAGTTTGGCACCGAAAAGGCTTGAAACTTGGTTGATTTTGTTGTGCCGCGACACGCCCAAACTGAGAGATAACTGACAAAACACTATTCATCGGGGTTAATAGGGTTGCATTTGTGCCGTTCGTGTTGGAGACTTCCAGCGCTTAGAAAGATTTATTTGAAAGGAAAGTAATTGGCTACCGATTACGATGCTCCACGCAAAAACGACGATGATACAGAGTCTCTGGAAGCTATAAAGGAATCCGAGGGTACCTCCGCGTCTTCAGATGTTGATGCCGACGATCACTCCGATTCCTTCTCACTTCCAGAAGTCACCAATGAAGAGCAAGACGTAGTTGTCGTGCCTAAGCAAGAAGACGAGTTCACTTGCTCAGAATGCTTTATTGTCAAACACCACAGCCAGCGGACCAAAAAAGATGGTCAATACGGACCTGTCTGTGTTGACTGCTCTCACTAGCCCCTATTGATTAGCCCGGCTAGGACTTCAGGGTTTCTAGTAGCAATAAGCCAGTACGGTGTTGGGTCTTGAGGATCGACTAACTCTATTTTCACAAGGCTCTTTACCCCTATTTGAAATCTAGTAAAGGCCCTGGTATCCAAACGTGGACCACGCTCCAAGAAGGCGTCTTTACCGGTTACTTCTATCGCACTTCCAAGCCACTTCTTTTCAATACTTACCTTGCCCACATTTAGGTGTTCGCTTGTGAGGGTAATCAATGGAGCAAGAATCCAGCTCAGGAAGATGATTGAAAGAATTGACGTCACAGCAACTATCAAACCGACAACTTCTGAAAAGGGCAGTGCAATCAGGAACAGAGCCCCTGGAACAAACAATGTTGCTGCATAAAACCCAAGGCTTGGCAGAGCTCGCTCTTGGTAAAGCGCTGTCGGAGAAAGTTTTGTCATGGAATTAGAATACGCTCATGACTAATTTTGAGGTTCTAATCAAGTGCGACCCAGACCTGATGCCAACTGTCAGCAATCCAGGCGATGCAGGTTATGACCTAAGGTCAGCAACTGAAGCGATAGTTCCAGCAAGATCAAGAGCCACAATCAATACAGGCGTCTCTATTGCTTTGCCTCAGGGCTATGTAGCTCTCGTTCATCCAAGAAGTGGGTTGGCAGCTAAGCACGGGATTACAGTTCTCAATGCTCCGGGCACAGTTGATGCAGGTTATCGCGGGGAGATGCTTATTACCCTGGTGAATCATTCAGATGAGGATTTTCATATTTCGAGGGGAGATCGTGTGGCTCAAGTTCTGTTTCAGAAATTCGAATCAGCAACCTTCATTCAAGTCACTGAGTTACCAGGTTCACAACGTGGCAGCTCAGGCTTCGGTTCAACGGGAGTTAAGTAATGAATGAATTCTCAACTAGCTCAATCAGGCAGCCCAACCGTGGCCCTTGGGATAGTAACGACCTAAACGCTCCTAGTGACTTGGTGGACTTTGGTTCTGTAGCGTTTGTGCCTAACCCAAATGTTGGAGTTAGAGCAGACATCGAAGAAGGAACCCAGCGCATCGTGGCGGTTTCTTTTGATTACATGGAGAGCGTTTTGCAAGTGCAAGCATTCGCAGCAGCCAAGGGAGAGAACCTTTGGGACGAAGTAGTAAAAGACATTACCGAAAGCCTTACCAGCCAAAACATATCTGTTGAACAAAGCGCAGGTCCGCACGGCTCTGAGATTCAAGTTGAGTTGCCTTTAGGCGATGGCCGCACACAGGTTGTGCGCATGTTTGGTTTCAGTGGGGATCGATGGCTACTTCGAGGCACAATCTCAGGAGCAGCTATAACTGATCTGAATCAAAGATTAGAGCTTGAAGATGTTTTTCGAGGTTTGGTTGTGCGTCGAGGAGAAACGCCTTACCCACCCAGAGAAATTCTGCCGTTAAGTCTGCCAACTGGATCTATCGTTACCAAAGCAAACTAATGGATGAAACAAATAAGCCAGAAATCAAGCCTGAAAAATACGGCGTAAAGAAAACTGACGATGGCTACAAAGTAGATGCTAAGAGTCTTCTAGCCAGCATCGGTGGGGTTCAAGGTTTCATAGAGGCCACAATTCCTGGCCTTGTGTACGTATTGTCTTTTGCTATTTGGCAAGACCTCACGATTTCCATAATCAGTGTCTCGGTTGCAATGGTTATCCTGACAATTCGACACTTTATGGTCAAACGTCCAGCTTCAGCCCTTGTTGGACCAATCTTGGGCATAGCACTAGCCATTTACCTAGCTAGAAGACCCGAGGGGCAGGCTAGGGACTTCTATCTGCCAGGTTTCTGGACCAATGCCGCCTATGGCGGCGCACTGTTACTTAGCGTCATAGCTAGATTTCCGTTGATCGGAGTCATTGTTGGGTTTATGACCAATCAGGGCCTCAGTTGGCGCAAGAGCCGTCGAAAAGTACGATTCTTCAACCTAGTCACCATGCTTTGGGTAGGGCTTTTCGCTATCCGTCTGTTGGTTCAGGTTCCTCTTTATCTTGCCAACGACATAGTCACCCTCGGATTTACCAAGATTGCTCTGGGCCAGCCCTTCTTCCTTCTGATGATCTGGATTTCATGGCTTTTGCTAAGGAAAGTGGTTAGCAGCGAACAAGATGGTATTTTGGACAAGTAACAAATCGTCAGTATTGCTAGGAGTGGACTTTGTCCAAAGTTGATAGTTTCAAATCCAGTTCAGTTCTTGAGGTAGGAAGCAAGTCTTACCGCATTTTCAAGCTGGACAGCGTGGTCAAAGGACAACTTCCGTATAGCCTCAAGATCCTTCTTGAGAACCTGCTACGAACCGAAGATGGCGCAAACATCACAGCAGAGCACATCAAAGCTATTGCCAACTGGGACCCAAAAGCCGAGCCTGACATCGAGATTCAATTCAGCCCAGCTCGCGTAATCATGCAGGACTTCACCGGAGTTCCCTGCATCGTGGATCTTGCAACTATGCGTGAAGCGGTCAGCGCTTTAGGGGGAGACCCAAAGAAGGTCAATCCTCTTACTCCAGCTGAGTTAGTTATCGACCACTCTGTGGTAATCGATGTTGCTGGTTCGCCAGATGCTTTCGAACGAAACGTTGCCTACGAATATGAGCGCAACGGGGAGCGTTACCAATTCCTGCGTTGGGGCCAGGGAGCCTTTAACAACTTCAAAGTTGTTCCACCGGGCACTGGAATTGTGCACCAGGTGAACATCGAATACTTGGCTAGAACTGTTATGACTAGAGAACACAACGGTGAAACTCTTGCTTATCCGGACTCCTGTGTTGGCACAGACTCACACACAACCATGGTTAATGGTTTGGGAGTTCTTGGTTGGGGAGTAGGTGGAATCGAAGCTGAGGCGGCAATGCTAGGCCAGCCGGTCTCCATGCTTATTCCTAAAGTCGTTGGATTCAAACTAAACGGTTCCATTCCAGTTGGAGCAACTGCAACGGATGTTGTTCTAACTATTACCGAGATGATGCGTAAGCACGGTGTGGTTGGTAAGTTCGTTGAATTTTATGGTGCTGGTGTTTCAGCTGTTCCGCTTGCCAATAGAGCAACCATCGGAAACATGAGTCCTGAGTTCGGGTCAACTGTTGCCATCTTCCCAATCGATGCAGTGACTATAGATTATCTTCGTTCAACTGGACGAAGCTCTGAAGAGATTGCTTTAGTTGAGGCATACAGCAAAGCTCAAGGGCTTTGGCATGATGCCAACAATGAAGCTGCTTACAGCGAATACATCGAACTGGATCTTTCGACCGTTGTTCCATCTATTGCTGGGCCTAAGCGTCCACAAGATCGCATTGAACTTTCAAAAGCAAAAGAACACTTCGCCAGCGACATTAAGAATTACAGCCCAACACCGTCACAGAAGACTGAAGTGGAAGGCACTGACTTCGCTATTGACAACGGTTATGTAGCCATCGCATCGATTACTTCTTGCACCAACACTTCTAACCCATCAGTGATGATGGCAGCCGGACTACTTGCCCGTAAGGCTGTTGCCAAGGGGCTAAAGAGTAAGCCTTGGGTTAAAACTTCTCTAGCACCAGGCTCCAAAGTTGTTACTGAATACTTTGATAAGGCAGGACTTACTAAAGATCTAAACAGTTTAGGTTTTGACTTGGTTGGCTACGGCTGCACAACCTGCATCGGTAACTCTGGTCCTCTAGATGCAGAGATTTCAAATGCTGTGAACAAGAATGATCTTGCCGTAACCGCAGTTCTTTCTGGAAACAGAAACTTTGAGGGAAGAATCAATCCTGATGTGAAGATGAATTATCTTGCATCACCTCCACTTGTTGTTGCTTACGCACTAGCTGGAACAATGGATTTCAACTTTGAAACTGAAGCATTAGGTCAAGATTCAAACGGTAAAGATGTTTTCCTACAAGACATCTGGCCAACACCTGATGAAGTCCAATCAACTATCGATGCCACCATTGATTCAGAAATGTTTAATCGTCAGTACGCCGGTGTATTCGAAGGCGATGCTCGCTGGAAAGCTATCCCTACCCCAACTGGAGATACCTTCAGCTGGGATGCCAAGAGTACCTATGTGAGAAAGCCTCCTTACTTTGAAGGCATGACTATGACTCCGTCAGCGGTTGTTGATTTTCATGGTGCAAGAGTTCTAGCTAAGTTAGGCGATTCTGTTACAACAGATCACATTTCACCTGCAGGATCTATCAAAGCTGATTCACCTGCTGGCAAGTACTTAGCCGACAACAGTGTATCTAGAGTCGATTTCAACTCCTACGGTTCAAGACGCGGCAACCACGAAGTTATGATTCGTGGAACTTTTGCGAATATCAGATTGCGCAACCAGTTACTTCAAGATGTTGAAGGTGGCTATACCAGAGATTTCACCACTGCATCAGGAGATCAAAGTTTCATCTATGAGGCCTCGATGAATTATCAGAACCAAGATATCTCTTTGGTGATACTTGCTGGCAAAGAGTATGGCTCTGGTTCATCTCGCGACTGGGCTGCCAAGGGAACTGCTTTGCTTGGAGTTAAAGCTGTTATCGCTGAAAGCTTTGAACGTATTCATCGCAGCAACCTTATCGGTATGGGTGTGCTACCACTGCAGTACCTTCCAGGGCAAACTGCCGAGAGCTTAGGCCTTGATGGAACAGAAAGTTTTAGCATCACTGGTGTAACTGAACTAAACAACGGAGTCACTCCTAAAACTCTTTCTGTAATTGCGGAACCAACAGCTCACAGCGCTGACAACAAGCAAAGTATTTCTTTTCAGGTAGCTCTACGCATTGATACTCCTGGTGAAGCTGACTACTACCGTCACGGTGGAATCTTGCAGTATGTGCTTAGAAGTTTGGTTGGCTAGAGATGTCTCTACTTGATTCAATTAAGTCTCCTGATGATCTGAAGTCCTTATCTCTTCCGCAGATGAAAGAGCTTGCTCAAGACATTCGTGATTACCTAATTGAAACAATTGCATCAACCGGTGGACACCTTGGTCCAAACCTTGGAGTTGTTGAACTAACACTGGCTATCCATCGAGTGTTTGATTCGCCAAACGATAGCGTCATCTTTGATACAGGTCACCAGTCCTATGTGCACAAGTTAGTTACCGGTAGATCTGATCTTTCTAACATCAGGACCAAAGACGGCATCGCAGGTTACCCGCAGCGATCCGAGTCTGTGCACGATGTTGTCGAATCCTCACACGCTTCATCATCGCTATCTTGGGCTGATGGAATTTCCAGAGCGTATCGACTCACTGGACAAACTGAGCGAGCTGTTGTTGCTGTAATCGGCGATGGTGCATTGACTGGCGGAATGGCCTGGGAAGCTCTAAACAACATCACTGACGATAATGACCGCAACCTGGTTATCGTCGTCAACGACAATGGGCGCTCATATGCTCCAACTATTGGCGGATTAGCTAAGTATCTGAACGACTTTAGGACAGAGTCCTTCTACAAGCGTATGTATAGGGCCTCTAAGCGGTTCTTTTCTATGTTCGGCCCACTAGGTCGTTTGGCTTACTCAACCATCAGGGGAGCAGGTAAGGGCCTTCTAGGTTCATTCACTCCTAAGAGCATGTTCCCTAACCTTGACCTGAAATACATTGGCCCAATCGACGGTCACGACCAAGAGGCAATGGAGCAGGCTCTTCGTCAGGCAAAGCAGTACGGTGCACCAGTAATCGTGCACGCAATAACCCAAAAGGGTAGAGGTTTCCCACTAGCCGAAGATGACATTGATGATCAATTCCACGCGGTTGGTCAAATCGACCCTAAGACTGGAAAATCACTTGAGTCTTCAGCTGGTGCGTCTTGGACTTCTATTTTCTCTGATGAGATCTTGAAGATAGCTCGTGAGAATGAGCGAGTAGTAGGCATTACTGGAGCGATGCTCATTCCAGTTGGCCTACACAAGTTTGCTGCCGAGTTCCCTGGTCGAGTATTCGATGTTGGTATCGCAGAGCAGCACGCAGTTGCATCCAGTGCAGGTCTTGCCTTTGGTGGCTTGCATCCAGTTGTTGCGATCTACGCCACTTTCGCTAACCGTGCTTTCGATCAGATTCTTATGGATGTAGCTTTACACAACGCCGGTGTTACTTTCGTTTTGGATAGGGCAGGTGTTACAGGTCCCGATGGAGCATCACATCACGGTATGTGGGATCTTGCTTTGTTACAGATTGTTCCTGGAATTGAAATAGCAGCTCCTAGAGATGCAATACGTTTGCGTGAAGAACTAGCTGAGGCCATCGCAGTTGAAGATTCACCAACTGTAATTAGATTCCCTAAGGGTGTAGCTCCAATTGAGATCAAGGAAATTAGAAGACTCAAAGATGGAGTCGATGTTCTAGTTGAAGCTCCGGCCAAGGATGTTCTGATTGTTGCCGTTGGTGCGATGGCAACTGTTGCTATCAAGGTTGCAGAATTACTTGCTGCTCACGGTATTGGAGCAACAGTTATTGATCCACGCTGGGTTGTTCCAGTTAGACAGAGCGTCCTAGATTTAGCCAAAGACCACCGACTAGTTGTCACACTTGAAGATGGCGTCAGAGTTGGTGGAATTGGTACTCGTATCCGTCAAGATCTTCGTGCTGCACAAATTGACACAGCGCTAAATGAATTAGGTTTGCCAGATGAATTCTTAGAGCACGCATCTCGTAATGAGATTCTTGATCGTGTTGGTTTGAAGGCCCAAGATATTGCCCAAGAAATCGTGGCTCAGGTACTAGGTTCTAGAGTGCCTCATGCCAAGCAGATTGATGAACCATCAAAGAGTTCAAACAGCACCCTCTGATTCTTCTTCCTTAGTTGGCGCTTCTTCAGCGGCAAGAGTAACAACCAACCCAGCAGCCACCAAATCAATCTGCCATTGGCGGACATACTTCTCTCGAAGGCTCTCGCTAATCGAATCCAGGGTGAGCTCTTCCGGCGGTTCAAAGCATATCCCTCTTAAAGCTTCAGGGTTGAGAATGTTCTCTTGAGGAATCTCTTGTTCTGCAGAGATGCTTGCAACTAGTTCTTTGGAAGCTATAAGACGAGCGTGAGCTTTGGGAAACTTTTGCGGCCAGTTCCTGTGGTTTGGAATACCTGTTGCTTTAGGCCTCACTTCGACTAGGTGCCGTGTGCTGGTTCCTTCTTCGATTGCTTTCCACCAGGTGTCAATAAAGGTTCTGCTTGCTCTGCCTGCAAAACTCTTTAGGCTCGCAAGCTCTGATCTTGAGAGGGGATGCTCCTTAACTGCAGCAACAATGGATGCGTCAGGAATAAGTCGACCAGGTGCTACGTCTTTTTCTATCGCTAGTTCCTCTCTAGCAGTCCATAGATGTTTGGCAATAGTTAAATCACGCTGATCTTTCACCTCGTGTAAACCGGTCATTGAACGCCAGCGTTCTGTCTTGACTACTTTTGGTGCTGGATGCAGAAGATAATCAAACTCTGCTAGAGCAATCGCTTCTTTTTTCTTCTCAACAAGGTCTTGCTCAACCTTTTCCCACAAATCAAATAAAACATCGACATCTAGCGCTGCGTAATTAAGCCAGTTAGCAGGTAGCGGCCTCTCGCTCCAGTCAACAGCTGAATGTTCTTTTGCTAGTCGCAACTGCAAGTAATGTTCGGTAAGAGTTCCGAGAGCAACTCGGGGTAGACCTAATAATCTTGCAGCGAACTCGGTATCAAGGATCTTTGACGGCTTGATGTTCATTTCCGTAAGGCATGGTAAATCTTGAGATGCCGCGTGAATAATCCAGGCATGAGATCCAACCGCTTGAATGAACTCTTCCCAAAGTGATGATGAAAAAGGTGCCACTGGGTCAATCAGAAAGATCTTCGAATCCTTAATAGCAATCTGCAATAGATACGCTCTTTGACCATATCTGAAACCGCTAGCTCTTTCAGCATCCAAGGCAATTGGGAATTTAGTGTTCTTAAGTTCTTGGAGCAACCCTTTAAGTTGTTCTTCTGAATCAACTAACTGGGTTGCAAGTCTTGGCTTGTCGAGAAGTTCACTAATGGGTGCTGATGGATCAGCTTCTTGAGTCATTGGTTTACGGTTAGGCGAGTTACGCCCTCTCCATCCATGCCGTATCCTGCCATAGCTGCGATTAAGTCTTGCCAAGCGGCTAAGTGAGGGCCCAACTCATCACTTTGAGGAGACCAAGATGCTCGCATCTCAACCTCGCTGGAGTTTGGATCATTGGCTAAAGAACCCATGCCCGTAGAAGTCATCTTGGTTACTGTGCCAGCTTCATGGCTGTATTGAGCTCCATGCATGCGCAATGCCTGCACGAGCCTGGCCCACCAGAAATGAGCAACATCCTCTTCGATTCCGAGGTCATTCTCTAGAGGAGATTTGCCATAGGCGATAACTCGCATGTTTGAACCCCAGGCATCAAATTGCGTAGGGTCGTGCAGGAACACGATACGGCCAACACCGCGGTTCATAGGGGTATCAGCAGGGTTGGGTGCTTGAGCAGCGAATGCAAGTGCCCATGGGGCTATTTGAGGGGGTGCTGGTATCTGTGAGGTCGTCAATTCTTCACGCAAAAATGGTTCGGTAAGCGAAAGGGCAGCGGCAGCGAACTGTGCGGGTGCCTCGGAATCAAGTTTGTAGAATGACATCTGTTCTAGGCTATTTGCGAAGGCCTTTACCTTCACCCTGCCACGCCGCAAAGGACCTGCATTGATTGTTTATCTAAAGATACTTGCCGCCGCTATGGGGCTTTTGAAGATGACAGGTCCATTCAGGGGCGAATGCAAAGTACGAGACGTGACAGCTGACGGAGATCAGGTATTTATAGACCTTCCAGTCAATGCAGAGACCAAGAGCAAAGCCGTGCAGAGCTTGTTTTGGGACTCTAGAAAATCCCATGCGATAGTTCAGGCTGATGATGTACAAGAAAACAGTTCGATTGTTAGATATAGGGTTCTGCGCCAACTCACAGACAACGTTCCTGAGGTAGGCACGCCAGTTTCACTTTCAGGTTGGTTGGGTTCCACTCCAGAACACTTTGGCTACGCTCATCGCTACCACAATGTGACTTTGCCAAATGGAACCACCGGCTGGCTCTTTCCAAACAACGGCGACAAATGGATAATTCACGTGCACGGCAGAAGGGCAATGATGGGGGAGACGCTTCGAAATCTTGAACATTTTGAGAGCCTTGGCTTTAATCAGTTGACGATTTCTATGTCGACAGATCCAAAGCCTCATGGTCTCGGAGTCAAGGTATCAAGGCTGGGTCAAACAGAATGGACCGAGATTGAAGATGCTGTTCGTTTCGCTACCGCAGCAGGTGCTAAAGATATTTTGCTTTTCGGTTGGTCGCAAGGCTCACTTATTTCCAGTCAGTTTCTAATCAATTCCTCCGAGACTGATTTAGTTAGAGGAGCTATTTTTGACTCTCCACTTCTCGATTACAGGACAACAATGCGATTCCAAGCCCAACGTGGTGGATACGATCTAGTCCTAGGAGATCGGGTAATTGATGCGATAAAGACTTCCAAAACTATTCGGCTTCTCGGCTACGAAAATATTGATGCTGATAAAATCTCTCTAGTAAAGGAAAAGGAGTTACCTGCTATTCCGGTTCTGGTGCTCTACTCCATGAATGATGGACACGTTGCTATTGCAGATGTGCACAAGTTTGCAGAAATCAATTCTGGTGTCTCTTTGTTTGAGATTCCTAATGCCAGACATTGCCGACTCTTTAACGAAGATAAGAATTCCTACCAAGCAGCTATTAGCTCATGGCTTTTGGAGAATCGAATCTAAAGAACCAGTTGTCCTGGTTTTGAAGGATCTGTTTTTCATACATCGGTACTGAAGAACTAAGCTTTTGTATCAGAGAATAAGCAACATCTTGAGCAATTTCCTGGCCACTTGCTCCTGTGACTGTTATGTCAATCTCAGATAGAAGTCCGGCCTGAGCGAACTCAGATGTAACTGATAGTCCGGATTCCAAAGCAATACTTTCGAAACCGTTTAACTTGCAAAAGTCTTTACAGAACGAGGCAGCAGTACTCGTAATCTTTCCAATAGCCATGGCTTTGCTATTCGGGTAAGAAGTTTCTAGTTTCTGAGTCACGTAAACCTGACGAGATGATTCCTTGGTGAGTGCTGGAATGTCTAGTTCATCATCAGAACGGGTCAATATCAGCATCGGTGCAAACGAAGAGCTATTCAGAATTTCCGCTATTGCTGTTGCACCTGTTGTAACAATGAGGTCAGACTGCGAACGAATGAATTTGAGTATTAAACGATCTAGAGGACTGGTTGCAAGGTTGCTGTCCTCTTCAAATACGTATGGGTCAATAACGTAGTTGAATCTAAAGCCAGGAACTTTTGGGTAGAGCTGCTTCAAAGCTTCTGATGTGATGTCTTCTACTTCGTGTGTTGCATCTGGGTTCGGATAGAGCTCTTGAAGAATCAAAGCATTTTCTCTTTTACTTGACGTTTGATTCTGGCTAGCATGCCATGCAATCCTCTGATCCGAAGAGGTGAAACTAAATCTGTTATCCCAAGGTCATCCACAAATGACTCATCAAAGGCTAAGACTGTGTTGGCTGGTTCGCCGTCTAAACATTTGTGCAGCAAACTTGCGAAACTCTTTGTTGTTGGCGCTTCATCGGGCGCAGTCAGGAACACGTTTACTTGGCCATCTACATCCAATTCAACAAAGAGGTAAACCGGTGATTGACATTCTTCAACTCGTTCGAGTAGCTCAGGGTGATCTGCATATCTAGCAGGTAGTTGCGGGAGAGCTTCAGAGTACTCAAGTAACAACTCCAGGCGTAAGTTAGCTGGAACCTCCTGAAAAGCCTCGATAATCTCACGAGATCCGAGTGTTGATGACATGTCTAGAAACTTACAGGAACTGGACCCGGTTCTTCGCCTTTGACAATCGGTACACGCACACTGGAGCCCCACTCAGTCCATGAACCGTCATAGTTTCGAACCTTAGGAATGCCCAATAGGTAGCTAAGAACGAACCAAGTGTGAGACGATCGTTCACCAATCCGGCAGTATGCAATCACATCGCTAGCGTCTGAGATTCCTGCGTCAATTCTGTAAATCTGATTTAGTTCTTCAATTGATTTGAAAGTTTGGTCTTCCTTAACTGCCTTACCCCACGGCACTGACCTGGCTGA
>JAPLAJ010000077.1 GCA_026393335.1 Rhodoluna sp.
CATCGATAACACTTTTGCAAGCGTAATTGAATCTAATGAAGTCATAGGTGCTTCAAGTGAATTAGTTCCAATTGACTTTGCCGATATCTGCTTCAATGTTGACATTCAATACTTCAAGAGTAAGAACCTTGCTATCCCAGATCACTGGAAAGAACTTATTCAACCTAAATACAAGAACCTAACGGTAATTGAAAATCCAAATCTTTCATCTACTGGTATGGGTTTTCTAGTGTCAACTTTTGCAGCATTTGCTAGCGATAAGGAAACCACTAACTGGTGGAGTGCCTTTAGAGACAATGGGGTGAAGATTGCCGGTAGTTGGGAAGATGCTTACTACACCGACTTCTCAGCTTCTGCAGGTAAGGGTAAGTACCCGATAGTTCTTTCATATTCATCTTCACCAGCTGATGAAGTTGATGAGAATGGAAATGCAAAAACTGTTGCACTTAGGAAAGATTGCTTTAGACAGATTGAGTACGCGGGCGTGCTTCGTAACGCCAAGAATGCCCCTGGTGGAGAAACTCTAATCAAGTTCATGTTGAGCAAGACCTTCCAAGAGGCACTTCCAGCAAGCATGTATGTCTATCCAATTGATGAGAGTGTCACATTACCTGAGTCTTGGACTCTTAGAGCACCTGCCGCCACTACAACTATTGGTGGAGATCTAGACATTGCTAAAAATCGTTCAGCTTGGCTAAGTGCCTACAACAAAGTGTTTGACGTTGCGCCTTAGAAGAATTGTTAACTGGAGTGCACCAGTGCTATTTATGGCTGTGCTCTTTTACTGGCCGCTACTAAATGTGTTTGCTTTAGGTCTAGGACCTGACATTGCTGGCATGGTTCATAACGAAGCAAGTGTTTGGCCAGTGCTTTGGTTTACGGTGTGGCAAGCATTTGTTTCAACAATCATCTGCCTTATTGTAGGTATTCCTGGTGCTTACGTTCTTTATCGAAAGTCATTTAAAGGCTCAGCAATCCTAAAGACAGTTATCACTGTTCCATTCATGTTGCCAAGCTTGGTTGTCGCTATTGCAGTAACAGAGGTAGCGGCGCTTATTGGTGGACTGAATCCAGTTATAGCAATTATCTTGGCAAACGTTTTTGCTAACTACGCAGTGGTTGTGCGCAACATTGGATCGCAGTGGCAAACTCTTTCTAAGTCAACTGATGAAGAATCAGAATTATCTGGGGTCGGCAGATTCACCACAGCACTTAGAGTTTCGCTTCCGCAACTAAAAAGCTCGATTCGTTCATCAAGTGCGATCATCATGCTCTATTGCGCTTCGTCCTATGGAATAGTGCTGAGCCTTGGTGGTGGGCAGATTAATACTTTAGAAACAGCTATTTCTATTTCCGTATTAGAAAGACTGGACTTCGCACACGGTGCTGCCTTAGCACTACTGCAAATTACTTTTTGTTTGGTTGCTTTCACAATTAGTCGCTGGGGTGGCACTAACCCACTTAGCTTTACCCCGACATCATCTGGACCAAAGTCACTTGATAAAAGGGACATGCCTGCCGCGCTCTTTAGCTTTGTAGTGATCTCAATTCTTATTGTCCTACCTATCTTTCTGGTGCTGAGTAAAGCATTCATCTCTGCTAGTGGCTCATTCACTTTAGAGAATTTTGCTCTGCTTGATACTCGTGGTGCTAGGGATTTACTAAACATCACTTTCTTAGAAGCTGGGATTAACTCGCTGCGGAACTTACTGGTAGCAACAGTTGTATCAACTTTGCTCGGTGTTCTTGTTGCTTATTTATTAGCTGAACATTCTAGAAAGAGGCGAAGAAGGAAAACAGATTTTCTTGGCATCACACTTGATGCTGCATTCCTACTACCTATAGGTGTCTCGTCTGTTGCTATCGGCGTCGGTTACTTGATAACCCTTACCGGTGATCTGGCTTTTCTAAGAACGAGTTGGTTGCTTGTGCCACTGGTGCAATCAGTGTTTGCTATTCCATTGGTAGTTCGTATTGTTTATCCGAGCCTTCTTGCTGTTGATGTGATAACCAGAGAGCAGGCGATGACCGATGGGGCTAATGGTTTGCAATTGTTCTGGAATGTGGACTATGCCTTACTTAGGCCTGTGATGAGCACAGCTATCGCTTTTAGTGCCTTGGTCTCGCTGGGTGAATTTGGTGTTGCTAGTTTGCTCACCTTCGGTGATCAAGCAACGATACCCGTATTGATGTATCAACTGATTTCTAGGCCTGGATTACAGAACTACGGCATGGCTTTGGCGGTGGCCGCTATCTTGACTCTTATTACAACCTTGGTTGTGTTTTTGGTTAGCCACGAAGGAACTAAAAGATTTCGTAGTCAACCGGTAAAGCTTTAAATCTTTCTTTAATAACTTCAATCGATTCTGGATTCTGATCAATCAAAATAAAGTTCCTGCCTAAGTCAGCAGCCGCTGCGCCAGTAGTTCCTGAACCTGCAAAGAAATCCAGAACCAATGCTCCTTCTTGACTGCTAGCTTGAATCACCCTGCGAAGAATTCCCAAAGGCTTTTGAGTTGGGTACCCGGTCTTCTCTTTTCCAGTAGGAGAGACAATGGTGTGCCACCAAACATCAGTAGGTAGTTTTCCTTTTGCTACTTTCTCTGGTGTTACAAGACCCGGTGCCATATATGGTTCACGATCAACACTCTCGTTATTGAAGTAATACTTATCTGGGTTCTTCACGTAAACGAGAATCGTGTCGTGCTTAGCAGGCCATCGTGATTTAGCTTTGCCTCCGTAGTCATAGGCCCAGATGATTTCATTGAGAAAGCATTCCCTGCCAAAGAGAGCATCTAATAGAACTTTGGCGTAGTGAACCTCACGATAATCCAAATGCAGATAAAGGGTTCCGGTTTCATTGAGTATGCGCCAAGCTTCTTCAAGTCTTGGCTCTAGAAAACCCCAGTAGTCCTTGAACTCATCGTCGTAGCTGAGAATAGTTTCTCTAACGATTTCGTACCTTTGACCTTTGAAGCCAATCCGGTTACCTGTTTCAGTTCTTGTAGTTTTAGAGCTTCCCCTTGACTGAACTCTTCCGGTATTGAACGGTGGGTCAACATAAATCAGCTGAACGCTTTCGTCAGCAATAGACTTCAAAACAGCAAGGTTATCGCCTTGGATGACCCGGTATTTCGAATTGTTCTGCACAGAAAGAGATTAACATCATGAACCCACATGTTTGGCACAATAAGGAGAAATCACGCTATGACCTCTTTCTAGGCGAGGAGCTAATTGGTCTTGCCGACTATGTTGATGTTGATGGTGAGCTACAAATCACCCATACCGAAGTAAATCCAGAACATCAGGGCAATGGTTATGCAGCCATTCTGGTTAGAGAAGCTTTAGCCGATATTGAAGCAAACAATCTTGGCAAGGTCTGGCCTGTTTGCCCTTACGTTGTTAAATACATGCAGAAGCACCCAGAGACCTTGCATTTGCTTTCTAGGGAACTGAACTAACCTACGTTTTCTTTGATAAAACCAAGTAGGTCATGAATGACCTCATCCTTGTTTATCTCGTTATAGATCTCATGCCTTGCATCGTGATAAATAATCGCAGTTACGTTCTCTAGCCCAGACTTATTTCTGTATGTGTTAGCTAGCATCTGGTTTCCACGTTCACCACCAACACGGTCATCACTGCCGGCTTGAATAAGCAACGGCAGTTGCTTATTGATTTTTCTACTCGGTGTGAAGAAAAGTTGTATTGCATTTGGAACCCCAAATACCTTTGCGGCTGCCGCTAAGAAAGTGTACTGGTCAGCAACAAAGTCCAAACCAACCTGTCTGTCTCTTGAAAGCCACTCGTAACCAGTGGCACCAGGTTCCTTATCCCACTTCTTGTTGAATGCACCTGCACCTAAAATACCAGGCAGTAGAAGTGATGACCCTGAGAGAACTACAGCATCATATTCATTTGAATACTGGTTCACTAACTTTTGCGCTATAAAAGATCCATATGAATGTCCAAAAAGAACAAACTTTAGACCTGGGTTTTCGGCCTTGATAAGTTTGCTGAATTCATGAACCTGCTCGAAGGCTGCTTTGATTCCACCTGGGCCTAGGTTTCCCATTATCTTGGTTTGACCGCTAGCCACCTGCTTAGCACCTGTAACACCATGGCCCCTGTGATCATCTGCGTAAACGCTATAGCCTGCATCATTTAGTGCTTTAGCTACGTGGTCATACCTTCTACCGTGATCGCCAAGACCATGGGCGATCTGCACCACTGCCTTAGGGTTCTGGACAGGCCAGATGTAATAGGTGATTTCAACGCCGTGTGAGTCGGTGAATACTCTTGTGATTGGTAGGTCAGTCATGGCTTTACCTTACTCCTTAGAGAATGTTTACAAGCTCTGATTGGATAGCTCCAAATCTGTGTTGCGTTATAGATATAGATTGTTCGCGCATCAGGCAAAGTAGGGTAACTCGTCCAGATCTTGTTATTTCATTTCCAAACACAAACAAGTCAGGGTTTTCTTGTAATTCACTTATTCTGGCTTCCCTTGGACCAACCAGAATCAACTTAGTTCCTGGAACAACTGATGGCTTGAAATCTTCCTCTTCAGTAAGGCTGACCCTAAACCCACCTGCAAGAGTCTCTAGCTGCTGGCGGGTTAGATTCTTGGATGTCACGAATGATTTAGCCAGTGATAATTCGATTGCTGTTCCAGCAAGCTTGGCAGCCACCACCACTCTGGCAAGTGCAGCTATGGAGGCGGTTCTACTAACTCTCACAATTACATTAGGTAGTGGCAGGTAACGATGGTAGTTCGCTTCATTTGCCATCTCACCTTTTTCTAAACCTAATTCGTACTTTTCTCTGCTGTAAAGGTTTTTGTGCCACATAGCATCGCTTGAACCTGCGGAAATCAGCCAAGACATTTCCTGCGGATTCGAAACTATTTCTTCAACAGCTTGGACGTAAGTGACTACGCTTTCGTGATAGGTAACAAGGTAGTTAGTACTTGAACTATTTTTTTCAACATATCTTCCAAATTGTAATAGGTAATTTCTACCTCCAGCTTTTAGTCCCCAACCAACACTTGATCTCTTGAATCCTCCGAAAGGTTGTCTCTCGACAATTGCGCCAGTGATGCCTCTATTGACATAAAGGTTTCCAGCTTCAATATTCTCGAGCCAAGTTTTAATTTCTTCAACGTTGAGTGAATGTATTCCAGCGGTTAGTCCAAAGTCTGTGCCGTTTTGAAGTTTTAGTGCGTGCGCTAAGTTCTTAGCCTGCATTAGTCCTAGCACTGGGCCGAAGCACTCAGTTTGGTGGAAGAAGCTTCCTTCGCTAACCCCTAGTTTGATACCTGGTCGCCATAGTCTTCCTGAATCATCAAGCTGTTGAGGCTCTAAAAGCCAGCTCTCGCCTGGCTCTAGGGTGGTCAGTGCCCTCTGAAGTTTAGGGCTTGGCGGTTCAATTAGCGGACCGACTGAAGCATCGCTTTGTGGCCCGTAGCCTACTTTCATTGATGAAACCGCATCGACTAGTTGCTTGAGGAATTGAGAGTTTTCATAAACCGAACCGATCAGAATTCCTAAGCTTGCAGCTGAACACTTTTGTCCAGCGTGACCGAAAGCACTCTTAGATAAATCTGCTGCGGCTAGATCAAGATCTGCAAAAGGAGAAATAACTATCGCGTTCTTGCCACTTGTTTCTGCTGCTAGTTGCATTCTCGGGCGATAGCTCTTGAACATTTCAGCTGTTTCAAAAGCACCGGTCAAGATAACAGCATCGACGCTGCTATGACCAACTAAATGTAAACCGAGTTCATTGTCCGGCACCATGGCAACCCTGAGAACTTCTCTTGGCACACCTGCTCTCCAAAGTGTTTCAACCATAGCTAGAACACAGTTGACTACTTGTGGAGCTGGTTTGATGATTACAGCAGAACCTGCTGCTAGAGCTGCTAGCACTCCACCGGCAGCAATAGCAACTGGAAAGTTCCAAGGAGGGGTAACAACAACTAGTTGATGTGGAATAAACTCAACGCCATCAACTTTTTCAGTTTCAACAATCTCGTCGATGGAGTGAGCGTAAAAATTTGCAAAGTCAATTGCTTCGCTCAGTTCAGCGTCTGCTTCGCCAATTGTTTTACCGCCTTCAGCGATCATCAGCTGCAGCAATGCACCTCTACTCTTAGCTAGCTCTACTCCGCAGCGTAAAAGTATTGTCTTGCGCGCATCAGAATCTTTACTCCATGTTTGAGAGGCAGCCTTGGCGCCGGAAACCATTTCCTCAACTTCATAAGTTTCTAGATTTGCTTCCGAGAGATATGACTCATGAGTTTTCAGGTTTCCCTCAAGTGCGCTGGCTCCAGCCAGAACTTGTCTTACCCAGTCTCGATTATTTGTAAGTGCTGTGTCGGTATCAGGTTCGTTTTCAAATACCTGGCTTATCTCGAAACTGTCACCGAGTCTGTTTTGTTTTCTATTTGGACCGGAGCTTAGGTTCTCCATCCTTGAGAACGATAGCTCGAAGCGTTCTTTCTCTCTGTTAAAAACATCTACGCTTGTGGTGATATCAAACACTCCTGACATGAAGTTTTCTGGCGATCCATTTTCTTCTAGTCTTCGAGTCAGATACGCAACCGCCACCTGGAATTCGCTAGGCCTAACTACCGGTGTATAAAGAAGAAGGGAGCCAACACTCTTTTTGACTTGTGAGCTTAGGTGCTGAGCCATTCCCTGCAACATTTCAAATTCAACTTTGTGTTGCACACCGCGTCTAACCGATAGAACATGCCCGTAAGCCAGATCAAACAAGTTGTGTCCGGCTATGCCGATTCTTAGGCTCTCTACTCGTTCTGGGTTGAGTGAGTACTCAATCAATCTTTTGTAATTCGCATCGCTGTCTGCCTTGGTCGAATATGTAGCTAGATTCCAACCGTGCCACTGAGCATCAACTAATTCCATTGCAAGGTTTGCACCTTTCACAATGCGAACCTTTATACCCGCTCCACCTTCAAGTGTTCTTACGTGTGCAAATTCAGTTAACTCCTTCAGAGCTTCGAATGAGTCTGGTAAATAAGCCTGTAGAACAATTCCTGCTTCTAAATTCTTTAGTGTTGGTTTAGAAAGTAATTTTTTGAATACCAACATGGTTAGTCCAAGATCTCGATACTCTTCCATGTCAAGGTTGATGAATTTTTTATTACTACTGCTTGCAGCATATTCATATAGTGGTGTGAGCTTGTCCACCATCCTTGAGACAGTTGCCTCAAACCCCCACATAGATAACTGGCTGGCAACAGCAGAAAGTTTGATGGACACATAATCAACATCTTTACGTTTTAGGAGAGCAAAGGTTTCATTGAATCTGTGGTCTGCTTCTTGTTCGCCTAGAACTGCTTCACCCAAGAGGTTCAAGTTCAGACTCACTCCACCAGATCGTGCTTTAGATATGTGCTTAGTTAACTTCTTAGGTCTTGCATCAGCAATTAGATGCCCAACTAGTTTCCTAAGCACTGACTTAGCAATCGGAATGACAATGAATGAGAAAGAAGTAGCAAGTAAGCCACCGAGGCTGATAGCGAAACGGTCTAAAGCTCCAAGGCTCTTAGGAAGGTCTTTTGAGAGTTTCGATAATTCAACAGCAGCGACTTTTCGGTCACTTGGTCTGATAACCCGGTCTACGAACTTTAGGGTCCAATCCAAACCCTTTGGATCCTTGAGTATTTTGGCTAGACGCTTCTCGGCAGGAGATCTAGAGCCCTTACGTTTAGATTCCTTGAGCCAGCTCTCAACCAGAGCAATAGACTCGGTAGCAACTTCATCGCGCTGATTCTCAAGCACCTAAAGCCCTCCAATTTCAGGCAGGCTAGGGGTTGTTGCACTGCCAAACGTCTTTGTTTCGTAAACGAGTCAATCATCCCAGATGTTGCTCTTAGTGGGCGACATTCAGGAACTATACAGGAATATCCCAGACTAAAAGACCAAACTGAACTCATGACAAGCATTCAAACCAGACAAGATACCGGCCGTGCTAACAGGCCGTTAGTTTTGGTTGAACCCAATCCAAAGGCAAGGCTTGGTCAAAGTAAATTACGTAAGTTTCTAAGAGCACAAGACATACTTGAGTCCCTAGGTTGGCTAACTATTTTGTTTGTCATCTTCACTTTTCTTATTGACGGTGGAGCACAGGAAATCAAAGATTTTCCTACAACACTAGGAGCAATCGACAGAATCAGTGCTTTGGTTGCAACTGACCTACTCCTGATCCAAACCCTTCTGATTTCTCGTGTGCCCTGGTTAGAAAAGATCTATGGTCACGACCGGGCTACATTAACCCATAAGCGTCTTGGCAAGCCGATTCTGTATTTAGTTATCGTGCACTTTGTCGCAGTTGTTTGGTCATACTCAATAGCTGATTCTAAGAATGTTGTTGATGAGCTATTCAGCATGATTGCTACTATCCCTGATTTGCTATTTGCAACTATTGCATTTGTCCTAATGATTCTTGTAGTTATCACTTCAATCAAGATCACAAGAAGCAGAATCAGTTACGAGGCTTGGTACATCGTTCACCTATTCGCCTATGGTGCTGTGATGCTAGCGATTCCCCATCAGATCAATGTTGGCACTGACATCGCTGGTAAACCGGTTGCTCAGTTCTTCTGGATAACTGCATACTTGTTTGTTGGAATGAACATACTTTGGTTTAGGTTGCTTAGCCCAATTGTGTTATCTGGTATTCACGGACTTAAGGTAAGTGACACAGTGCCTGAATCCACTGATGCAACATCGATATACATCTCAGGTAGAAAACTAAAAAGCTTCCAAGCTAAATCAGGTCAGTTCTTTATTCTGAGAATTATCACACCTAGCCAGTGGTGGAGAGCACACCCGTTTAGTCTTTCAGCAGCTCCTAAAGATGGTGAGTTGAGATTCACTATTGGTAATCGTGGTGATGATACTGAACTGATTCAAAGTATCAAGCCAGGTACCAGAGTTATTCTTGAGGGCCCTTACGGAGTCTTCACTGAAAGTAGAAGAATCCAAGACAATGTTGTGCTGATTGCTGCAGGTATCGGTGCACCACCAATCCGAGCTCTTGCTGAAAACATTGCTGGTGAACCTGGTGAAGTCTCGATTATCTACAGAGTTAGATCCAAGAGCGATGCTGCACTTGCTGAAGAACTATCTGAGATAGCAAAGCGAAGGGGATTCACTTTGCATGTGCTAGAAGGTTCAAGAAGATTTGAAAACTCTTGGTTGCCAACTAGTGTCGGAGCAGATCAAACAGACGATGAGAAACTTATCGATCTCTGCCCTAAAATTGCTAAATCGGATGTTTTCATTTGTGGTCCTTCAGCATTTACCAGAGCTGTTGAAAAGTCTCTGCAACTTGCAGGAACACCAAAGCACCAAATACATTCAGAGGAGTTTGCCTGGTGAGAAAATCAACGCAAGTACTAATGGGTGCGTTATCGCTAGTCTCTGTCGCCGTCGGTGTTGAGATTGGTGCCACCGCTAAACCCTCTGGAATTTTCACACCGAGTCCAACACCAACAACTACCGACCCGACTACTACTCCAAAACCAACTACGCCTAACCCAACTCCAACCTCTCCTACTCCTAAGCCGACTACACCGACTCCTAAGCCAACACCTAAACCAACAAAACCACCGGCAGTAGTAAGTCACCAAAGCAACGCGGTTAGCTATCGCTTTGGAACGGTGCAACTTACTGTTACAAAAACTGGCACCAAGATTACAGACATCAATATGGATCGCGCTGGAGCTACTAATGGTAGAGCTGCGTCATTTCCATATCTTGTGTCCTTGGCTCTGCAAGCACAAAGTGGAAGCTTTGACACATCCATGATGAGTGGTGCCACTTACTCAACTGACGCGTTCATGCAAGCACTTAACAACGCATTGGGTAAGTTCTAAATCAAATGCAAGAGCAAAAGGAATTTCGTCACACGGAATTCTGCATGGGAACTGTCTTTCGATTTGTCGGTCGAACAAACCTTGATGTTTCTGTTGCGATGGAAGACGCTGTCGCAATTCTGCATGAAGCAGACTCAATCTTTAGTCTCTATAAAGCTGAATCACCTCTAAGTCAGTTAGCTAGAGGGGAAACATCTGTTGCTAACTGCCCAGAAGTTGTAGAAAAGATTTGGAACCTTTGTGAGAAGTGGAATGTTGCAACCGATGGTTGGTTCAACGCTTTCACACTTGAACACACCTTCGATCCTTCAGGGGTAGTAAAGACCTGGGCAGCAGAGAAAGCGGCTCAGCATCTTGAGAGTCTGGGTGTAGTTGATTCTGCTATGAACGCAGGAGGAGACATTCGTCTTTCTAAAGATATTGAAACTGGATTTGCTAAACGTATTGGGATCTCTAAACCCATAACTATTGCAAGTCCAGATGCTGGCGTTTTGACTGTGGTTGATCTAAATGGCACTGACTTCAAAGCTGTAGCAAGCTCAGGAACTGCAGAACGCGGTGAGCACATTTGGAACCCCAAGGCCAATGCCTGGGCTAATGAATTAGCTCAAGTAACCGTTGTTGCTAAAGACCTTGTTACAGCAGATGTATGGGCAACAGCCATCTTTGCAGCTGGAGAACAGGGCCTCTCTCTAGCGCAGAAACACTGCGCTGAGTATTCGTTTGAGGCTTTGATAGTTGATGGTTCAGGTGAACTTTCATCAACTAAAGGTTTCGAGAAATTACTTCGTCCAGTCTGATGGTGCCGGCTCTTTGCCCTTAGGTAAAGCTGCTGATTTATTCCACTGCACAACCCAGTCAGGTAGTTGCGGAACTGGTGCTGACCAACCACCTGCTAACAAATTGATTTCGTCAGGTGTTGGTGTTCCTTTAGGGCTTCTCAAGAAGCGAAGTTTCACAACTGCCTCTGCGTAAATCTCACCTTTGACCACAAAGCGTTGACCCACAAAGAATGCTTGGTCATCCCAGCCAAGAATTTTGGTTTCAATCTGAAACTTCAACCAAGGAGTAAGTGATTTTCTAAATGTGATTGACTCCTGCACAACAACTGGATGCACTTTTTGTTTCTTTAAGAGCTGCCAAGTGTTAGCTCTCTTCATTAGATCAAAACGAGCTAGATCTAATAGCGTGAGATAGACACCGTTGTTCATGTGTAAGAAGATGTCGATGTCTGTAGGCCAAACTCTGAATGTGCGACTACTTGCTTGACCAACACTTAACTTGCTTCGCCAACGCCAACTTAAATGCGCCCACAAAAGGCGGTACCAGAGTTTCAATTAGAAAAGATTCTTACCAGATTGAAACACGTTTGGCAGGCTCGAGCCACATCGCATCGTTCTCTGTGACATCGAATGCCTCATAGAAAGAATCAAAGTTACTTGCAACCTGGTTACAACGGAATTCACTTGGTGAGTGAGGGTCTGTAGCTAGTCGCTGAATAGCAATCGCTTCTCTTGACTTACCTCTCCAAATTAGACCCCATGACATGAAGAATCTTTGTGCACCAGTTAGGCCATCAATTACTGGAGGCTCTTTGCCTTCAAGGCTCATTAGATATGCCTTGTAAGCAATTGTGATTCCACCAAGGTCTCCGATGTTCTCACCAATAGTAAGTGCACCGTTAACTTTGTATTCTTCACTCAAACCTTCAGGAGTAAGTTCGTCATACTGTGCGATAAGCATCTTGGTTAGATCTTCAAAAGCTGCTCTGTCTTCATCAGTCCACCAAGAAACAAGTGCACCGTCTCCGTCATACTTTGAACCCTGGTCATCAAAACCGTGACCAATCTCGTGACCGATAACGCCACCGATGCCACCGAAGTTAACTGCATCATCTGCATCCAAGCTAAAGAATGGTGCCTGCAGAATTGCAGCAGGGAAAACAATCTCATTGAAGCCCGGGTTGTAATAAGCGTTAACTGTCTGAGGAGTCATGTGCCACTCTTCGCGATCTAGTGGGGCACCGATCTTCGCTGCTTCTTTAGCAAGTTGCCACGCAGATGATCTGTTAACGTTGCCGACCAAATCATTGCGGTCAATAACTAGAGCTGAGTAGTCTTTCCACTTGCTTGGGTAACCAATCTTTGGGTTGAACTTAGAGAGCTTAATCAAAGCCTTCTTCTTAGTCTCTTCGGTCATCCAAGTTAGGTTTGTGATGCTCTCGCGGTACGCCTCGATCAACCAGTGAACAAGAACATCCATTCGCTCTTTAGCCTGAGGAGGGAAGTGCTTGGCAACATAGATTTCTCCAACTGCCTCACCAAGTGCTCCTTCAACAATCTGAACTCCACGCTTCCAGCGTGCACGCATTTCTGGCTGACCGGTCAGAGTCTTGCCATAGAAATCAAAGCGAGTGTTTACAAAGTCATCGCTTAGATAAGGAGCGGTTGAGTTAATAACCTGCCACTGTAGCCAAAGCTTTACAGCATCTAGGTTTCCCTCGTTGTATACAGAGTCCAAGCCTTCAAAGAATGAAGGAGTCATTACAACGCTCTCAAAAAGAATCTTTGAATCCAGTTGCATGCCCTTAAGGTAAGCATCCCAATCAAAAGTTGGAGTCATCTTCTTTAGGTGCTCGAATGTAATTAGGTTGTAGGTCTTTTCTGCATCACGAGTCTCAACAACATTCCAGTGCAGCTTTGAAAGTTCTGTTTCAAATTTCATGATGGTGTGAGCATCTTTATCAGCGTCAGTTGCTGACCAACCTGCATGCTGCAACATGTTTGAGACATAAGGTACGTATGCATCTCTATATGCCGCGTACTTCTCATCGTGGTAGTAAGACTCATCAGGAAGCCCTAGTCCACCCTGATACATGTTCACTAGGTAACGCTCTGGGTTACCTGGATCGTTGTTGACATACATTCCAAAGATTCCACCAACAACACCACGCTCAAGTTCACCCATTAGATGTGTGATACCAGCGAAGTCTGATGCTGAAATTCTTGCTAGGTCAGCTTTGATTGGTGCTGCACCTAGTTCGTTAGCTCTTGCTTCATCTAGGAATGATGCATACATGTCGCCAATCTGTTGGCTAACACCTGGCTTTGAGTTCGCTTGAGCTTCTTCAAGGATTGCTTTAACAGCATCCTCTGAGTCGTCACGAAGTTTATAGAAGGAGCCATGAACAGCCTGATCGGCTGGAATGTCCTCGTTCTTCAGCCAATCACCGTTGGTGTGGCGGAAAAGGTCGTCTTGTGGGCGAACGCTGTGGTCAAAGCCCTTGGTGTTGATTCCTTTAATGTCAGTCATGTAGGTAATTCTAGGGCTGTTGAGGTCCTCTTGATATCCCTAAACTAAGGAGAGTGGAATTACAAAAAATCATCCTTTACTACGGCTTCACTCCGATCTCAGATCCGGAGGCCGTCAAGCTATGGCAGCAGAACCTCTGCGAAAGCCTAGGACTAAAGGGCAGAATCCTGATTTCTAAGCATGGAATCAATGGAACACTGGGTGGCGACATGTCTGCTCTGAAAAAGTATGTAAAAACCACCAAGCAATACACCGGTTTCAGAAAAATAGATTTCAAGTGGTCAATGGGTAATGGCAACGACTTTCCTCGCCTAAAGGTGAGGGTTAGAAGCGAGCTCGTAGCCTTCGATGCCCCTGATGCCATCCAGGTAACTGAAAAGGGCATTGTTAATGGTGGAAAACACCTAAAGCCTGCTGCAGTAGATCAATTAGTGGCCGAAAGAGGCGATGAAGTGGTCTTCTTTGATGGCAGAAACGCTTTTGAGGCAGCTATCGGTAAGTTCAAGAACGCCATCGTGCCTGATGTTCAAACAACTCATGATTTTGTAGCTGAGATTCAAAGTGGCAAGTATGACGATATTAAGGACAAGGCGATAGTCACATACTGCACCGGTGGTGTTCGTTGTGAAATCCTAAGTGCAATCATGATTGATAACGGCTTCAAAGAGGTCTATCAAATTGATGGTGGCATCGTTCGCTATGGAGAGTCCCAGGGAGATAAGTCGCTATGGGAAGGCTCACTCTATGTATTCGATGATCGCCTAAACATCGACTTTACTCCTGATGCAAAAACCATAGGTAAGTGTGAGAAGTGTGAAGGACCTACCTCCACATTCCGTAACTGCCTATTCTTAGGCTGCAGAGATTTGATTCTCTTATGCGATGCCTGCAACGCTGAGCCTGCCAACCTAGTTCACACAGACCAGCACACCAGAGGTAAACGCCGCCAAAGCGTTGGCTAACAGGAATTACGAAAACAAATAAACCCCAGGTATTGAGCCTGGGGTTTATTTGTTATCTGAAAGGGGAGAAATGAAACTTACTTTGTTGCAGTGATGCTCTGTGAAGAAACTACGTTGATTAGAGCAACTTTGTAATCACCTGAGTGTGGCAGTTTCAAGGTGATGGTCTGTGATCCGGTTCCGGTTACAGCAACAGTGAAGCTGTGGTCTGGTCTGGTTGGTGCACCGGCTGGTGGAGTTGGTGCGTTGGCAGGCTTCACCTCTGTAACTAGAAGTTGGTAGGTGCCTGTTTCAGGAACATCAACTGTCACAGTTTTGGTGATAGGAGCTGGAGCAACCTTAGGACCTTTTCCATGATGGCCTTTGCCGTGGCGACCCTTGTGCTGTCCATCTCGGTCACCTTTTGCCGGTGGAGTTGGAGCAACAGTTGGGCTTGTAGATGCAGTGGCAACAACTGATTTAGTGGTTGGCTTTGCTGAATCCTTGGTCGTGTTCTTGTGAGCAAGGGCTGGAGAAGCGATTAGCAGTGCAGAGGCTGTGATTACTGAGGCAGTAATTAGTGCTGCTTTGTTTCTAATATTCATGTCATCTACTTTCGTTTTGGCTGACAAATCAAAGATACAAAAAAGGCTCTGACTTGGTATCTAAACTCAGGGTTACCCAATCCTATTGGCAGGTTTCTAGCAGATTGCTGGATATTCAGCTCCTAGCCCCTTTATTGCGCCTATCGGCTTAAACTTGCTATACAGCGAGTAAGGAAAAGTTTTGGGAATCATAGAGAACTTTGAGCGTCGCCTTGAAACCTTTGTTAACGGTGCCTTTTCTAAGGCATTCAAGTCACAATTGCAGCCAGTTGAAATTAGTGCTGCTATCAAGGCAAAGATGGACGTTAGCGCTGCCGTGATTGGTAAGGACCGTATTCTTGCTCCTAACGAATTCAGGGTGTCACTATCCCAACCAGATCTTCTTCGCCTAAATTCCCTGGGCGATAACTTAGTGGCTGAAATAACCAAACAAGTCTCCTCACATGCCAAGAAGCAGCGCTACCAGCTAACTGATGCTTTAGCTATCTCCCTTGCCTCTTCATCAAATCTTGCTGTTGGCCAAATCAACGTTTCCGCCAGTGGTAGTAAAGCTGAGCAGGTAGCAAATGTTTCTTGGGTGCCTGCGATAGACATTGCAGGTAAGCGATACCTGCTTGCTAAAGCTAAGACAACAATCGGTAGAGACATTTCTGCAGACATCCAAGTAAATGATGCTGGACTATCGAGAACCCACTTCGCAATCAACTGGGATGGAAGCTCAGCAACTGTTGAAGATCTTGGTTCAACTAATGGCACAACTGTTGCGGGACTAAATGTGAAAACACAAAGCATTGGGGCTGACACAGTTATCAAAGCAGGCCGCACAGAATTTATCTTTAGAGTCATCGCTAAGAATCAGGGTGGTGAGTAAGCGTGAGTGAACTAGCCCTTTTTATTGTTAGAGCGGGATTCCTAATTATCCTGTGGCTATTTGTGCTCAGCATTATTTCGATTATCAGAGCTGATCTGTTTAGTGAGCGAGTGCTATCTAAGGTTGTTGAAAAGAATTTGCCAACATCTGTGTCTTCTCCTACTACAGGAATTACCAGCGTTGGAAATTTTTCAGCTGCACCAGGTTCTGCAACTATTGTTTCTGCAATCAGTGAAACACCAGCAACTCTTGTAGTTATCGATGGTCCACTGCAGGGGCTAGAGCTTGTGCTGGATCGAAAAGAGATTCGCATAGGTCGAGCTCCGAATAATGAATTTGTTATCGATGATGACTACGCCTCTTCGCAACACGCAAGACTCCAGCGCACAGATGATGGTTGGCTGCTTCAAGATCTGAACTCGACTAATGGAACATATGTTGATGGCGCTCGCATCGGAGCACCAGTTGCCATCAAACAAGACATGCAAGTTCGCATAGGCAAAACAATCTTTGAGCTAAGAGGTTAGTTATGGCTATAAGAATTGTTAGCTCTTCTCGAAGCGATAAAGGCAAAATACGCGCCAGTAATCAAGACAGTGGTTATGCAGGAGTCAACCTTTATGTTGTAGCTGACGGTATGGGTGGTCACGCTGGTGGAGATATTGCTTCTGCTATGGCTACCCAACATGTTGCTAAAGCAGATGATGTTTACCCTGACAGTGATCAAGCGATGGGTGCACTGCTTGAAGCCATGAAGGAAGCTAACCAAAATCTTTCAGAGACAGTAAATCAATTTAGTTATCTAGCTGGCATGGGCACAACCATGGACGCAGTTCTGTTCACCGATGAGATTGCCAACATCGCACACATCGGCGACTCAAGAGTTTATCTCTTGCGTGATTCCAAAATGATTCAGGTGACCAAAGATCACACCTTTGTTCAGCAGTTGGTAGATTCAGGAAAGATTACTGAGGAAGAAGCTCTCTACCACCCTAGAAGAAATGTAATTCTTCGAGTGCTGGGTGACACCTCTGAAGAACCTGAATTTGATATCCATCAACTAGAAGTAAAAGTTGGCGACAGGTTATTACTTTGTTCAGATGGTTTATGTGGAGTAGTGCCAGCACCGCTTATCGAAGAGAACATGAAATTAGCTGACCTTGATGAAGCGATAGAACTTCTTATTGATGAAGCAAAAGAATATGGTGCTCCAGATAACGTAACTGTATTACTCCTAGAGGTTCGTGAAGCTGACGATGGAGCAGAGATTGCTCAGCCGGTTACCTGGTTGGGTTCTGCTGCCAACGAAGTTGTTATCAAACCAAATAGTGCTGGCAGAATTCTAGAAATGTTTAGCCCGATGCGCTGGCTTGAAGCTATGCGGGATGCTGGCAGGAAAGAGTCTTTCTATTCAGTAAACGATCCAGCATTAGCTAAGGCCATCGGTGAGTTCGGTGGCAAGGTTCGTTCATGGCGCATGCGAGGTGTCGCATTCTTCTTAGCGCTCGCGTTGTTCTCAGGGGCTGCGATGTGGGGAATCTATTCATACATTCAAACTCGTTATTACTTAGGTGTTGAGAATGGCAATGTCGTTATCTACCAGGGAATAAAGGAAAGCTTTGGTGGCTTTGGCTTCTCAAAGCTCTATCAGGAATCTGAGATCAAGCTCTCTGAACTTCCTGACTTCCAGCAAGAACTTCTTTTGAAAAGCATTTCGGCAGACTCACTTGCCGATGCCCAAGCAAAGCTAGAAAAGATTCTAGAGAGTTCTAAGAATGGCTAAAGCTACTGGCCTGTTTAGGGTTATGCCAAAGAAAAGAAACCTAGAACTATTAATGCTGCTTTTTGGCTTTGGTCTGTTTGCTTTCGAGCTCTCCCAGGTGCAGTTAGCAACAATACAAATTCTTAGAGAAGACGCTTGGTTTATTTGGGCATTGCCTGTTCTAGCAGCTAGCGTGTTTCACCTAGTCCTTAGATTTAAAGCAAGCGATGCAGACCCAATCATTTTGCCGATAGGTTTCCTACTGAACTCTCTCGGTATCACGATGATTTACCGACTAGACCTAGTCAAAGCACTTGATGATCCAGATCGCACCGTAGGAGAACGGCAAGTGATTTGGACTGTTATCGCCATAGTGTTGGCAGCAGCTGTGCTCTGGTTGGTGCGCTCACATTTGTCATTTAGAAAATACATTTACTCGGCAATGGCTCTAGGTATCATCTTGTTGATTCTGCCTTTGCTACCGGTAATTGGTAATCCAACCAGTGGTGCGCACCTATCAGTTCGAATAGGCCCAATAAGTTTTCAACCTGGTGAACTTGCAAAGATTGCTTTCATTGTTTTCTTCGCGGGCTATCTAACCTCTAGGCGTGAAGCACTTGCCGTGGTTGGTAGAAAAGTACTCGGCATAAGAATTCCACCTGCCAGAGAGCTAGGACCAATTGTCTTTATCTGGCTTGCCAGCTTAGGTGTGTTGGTTTTGCAGAGAGATCTTGGAACTTCTCTTTTGTATTTTGGTTTGTTCCTTGTTCTTCTATATGTTGCTACCGGCAGAGCATTCTATGTTCTAGTTGGTTTGGTTATGTTCGTAGCTGGTGCACTAATCGCATCAAGACTTATGAACTACGTTGGCGATCGAGTATCGGCTTGGCTAGATCCACTAAGTGATTTGAACTATGGAGCAATCGGTGGTTCATATCAATTAGTGCAATCGATGTTTGGCTTAGCTCACGGCGGATTATTTGGCACCGGTTTAGGTGGAGGGTTACCTTCAATAGTGCCACTTGCTGAAAGCGACTTCATCATCTCTGCTATCGGTGAAGAACTTGGTCTGGTTGGTTTCTTTGCACTGCTATCGCTATACATGGTTCTAGTTGCTAGAGCACTTCGTATCGCTAATGCTCACGCAGATGATTTCAGTAAGTTACTAGCTGTAGGTTTGGGTTTTGTTATTGCATTACAGTGCTTCATTGTTATCGGTGGTGTGCTGAGAGTTGTTCCACTCACTGGTCTTACCACTCCTCTTCTGGCTGCCGGTGGATCTTCGCTAGTTGCCAACTGGATAATTATTGCTTTGCTGCTACGGCTCTCAGATACCCTACCTAAACCTGGGACGGTGAGTGAATGACTCCCGAGATCAAACGCGTAGCCAATTTCATTCTTCTGATGTTCCTATCGCTCTTCGTTGCGGCCAGTGCCATGCAGGTGGTTAATGCTGAGTCACTAAATAATGATTCGCGTAATCAAAGAGCTGTCTATGACGGTTATAAAACTCAACGTGGTGCCATCTTGGTTAACAACAAGCCGATCGCAGAATCCGTAAAGACTTCAAATGCTTACCGCTACCTGCGCAAATACACTGGTGAGCAATACAGTGCGATAACAGGTTTCTACTCTCTGTTCCAAGGTAGAACTGGTTTAGAGAATGCACTAGATAGTTCACTGCGTGGAGATAACTCCGCGGCTTTCTTTGAATCACTAAATGCATTGCTCTCTGGCAATCCTGTTTCAGGTGCATCGGTTGAACTAACCATTGATGAAGATGTGCAGAAGGTTGCCTGGGATGCTCTGGGAGAAATGAAGGGTGCTGTTGTAGCAATTGAGCCTTCAACAGGTCGCATACTAGCTCTTGTTTCTAAATCAGGATTTGATGCAAATCTGCTCTCCACTCACAACACAGCAGATGCCTCGACAAATTACAAAAAGTTGCTAACCGATAAAAACTCTCCTCTGATTAATAGAGCTATCGGTGGCAATCTTTATGCGCCTGGTTCGGTATTCAAACTCATTGTGGCTGCAGCTGCATTTGAATCAGGTGAATACACACCACAAAGCAAACTTCCTAACCCAAGCTCGTTTATTTTGCCTGGCACCAAAACTGCAATCACTAACTCTGGTGAAGGTAAGTGTGGTGGAGCAAAGACCGTATCTATTGCAACCGCTCTAAAGCTTTCTTGCAATGTGCCTTTCGCTCAATTAGGAATTGCTCTGGGCCAGGAAGCAATTGCTAAGCAGGCTAAAGCTTTTGGCTTTGGTGATGAGCTTTCTATTCCTTTGAAGGTAACCCCGAGTGTTTACCCTGAGAATCTTGATGACGCTCAAACTGGTCTAACCGCATTTGGGCAATTCGATGTTCGAGTGAGTCCACTTCAAATGGCTATGGTCTCTGCAGCTATTGCTAATGCAGGTATAGAAATGAAGCCTTATCTAGTAGATCAAATCTTCACTTCTAACTTGACTCTGCTTGAAGAAGGTACACCAACTGAACTTAGACGCTCAGTTACAACCAGCACAGCTGAACGAATCAAACAGATGATGATCTCTGCCGTTTCCTCAGGTGTTAGTTCTAATGCTCGTATTCCAGGGGTGGAGGTAGCTGGCAAGACAGGCACTGCAGAAAATGGTGTGAAAGATCCGTATACGCTTTGG
>JAPLAJ010000018.1 GCA_026393335.1 Rhodoluna sp.
CCAAGAGCGGACTCACCCTCAACAATGATTAGTTCTGAATCAAGAGTGTCTTGGGTTCTGCAGTCAACCAGTTTGGTAGGAAGTGAAGAGGATTCAAGAGCTGTCTTGCGGCGCTGTGTTTCCTTGTGTGTTCTAGCTGAAATACGAGATTTCATCTCATTCACAACTTTTTCAAGAACTAGAGCAGTCTGTGCCTTGTCTTCTCGTTTGGATGAATTGAAACGGTCAGTTAGAGCCTTGGTAACAATGTTTTAAACAATGTTCTTGATTGCAGGAGTTCCGAGAATTTCCTTAGTCTGTCCTTCAAACTGTGGTTCTGCGATGCGAACAGTGACAACAGCTGTTAGGCCGGCTGTGACATCTTCCTTTTCAATCTTTTCATTGCCGAGCTTGAACTTTCTTGAGTTCGCATCCGCTTGAGCTCTGAGGACCTTTAGCAGAGCCTGCTCGAATCCCTGTAAATGCGTTCCGCCTTTTGGTGTAGCGATGATGTTTACAAAGCTCTTGATCTCCGTGTCGTATTCGGTTCCCCAGCGTACAACCACATCAACATCACAATTACGTTGAACCTCTTTAGATTCCATGTTGCCTGAAGCGTTTAGAACCGGAACAGTTTCTGAATATGCACCGCTACCACTTAGTCGCCAAACATTACTAAGAGGTGCATCCTTCGCTAGATAATCAACAAACTCAACGATTCCACCTTGGAAGAAGAACTCATGGTTGGTGGCTTTACCTGATCGCTGATCGGTTACAACAAGTTTTAGTCCTGGAACGAGAAAAGCGGTTTGTCTAGCTCTAGCAAGAATGTCGTCAAGTTCAAACTCAGCACCTTTAACGAAAATCTGTGGGTCTGACCAGAATCGAACCCTAGAACCAGTCTTATTCTTAGCGACCTTACCAATTTCGCGGAGCACGCTCTTATCTTTAAAAGGTTTGAAAGCATTTCCTGGCGCAATACTCTTCTTGTCATCAAATAGACCTGGCGCTCCTCTGTGAAAGGACATTGCCCAAGTCTTGCCATCTCTATCAACTTCAACTTCCAAACGCTCAGACAGAGCGTTAACTACAGAAGCACCAACTCCATGCAAACCACCAGATGCGGCATATGATCCGCTACCAAACTTGCCACCGGCGTGCAGCTTGGTGAAGACAACCTCAACACCGCTAAGTCCAGTCTTCGGTTCTATATCTACAGGAATGCCTCGAGCCTGATCAGTGATTTCAACGCTGCCATCTTTGTGCAGGACGATGCTGATGAGCTTGCCATGGCCTGCCAGAGCCTCGTCCACAGAGTTATCGATAATCTCCCAAAGGCAATGCATAAGTCCGCGACTGTCGGTTGAGCCGATGTACATTCCAGGACGTTTACGGACTGCCTCAAGCCCCTCTAGAACGGAGAGATGGCGTGCTGAGTAGTCATTTGAAGGCATGTTACAAGCCTAAGCAGAACAAGGAATTCAAGGGATTAGGACACTCAAACGGTGAAAAACTATTCGCAGATAGCGAAATGAGCAACAATCAGGAAGATTTAGTCATTGACTTGTGTTGTAGTAGTTATGGAGGAACAAATGGAACAGACAGAAAGCACTAACGAAGTGGTTGTAGACACCACAGAACTACCAGCACTAACTGCTGCGGACCGTTGCGACATCTGTGGGGCTCAAGCCTTCATCCGTGTTGTTCTAGCTACCGGGGATCTTGTTTTCTGCGGTCACCACGGCACTGCCAACAAAGACAAACTGAAGCCAATAGCTATTTCATGGCAGGACGAAACGAACAAGCTTAACTAGTCTTCGAAAGCAATCTTGCGGCTAGCCTTAGCCAATTCATCTACTGCCTGTACTTGCTTGTTTGTAAAAGACACATCACACCAACCAGCATCGCTGATTATTTTGTCGGCTAGTTCTGGATTCTTAGCCAACAACGGACCATGTAGAAGAGTTTGTCGGCTAGTTCTGGATTCTTAGCCAACAACGGACCATGTAGAAGAGTTAAGAGAGCTTGACCTATCATACGAACCTCAGGAAGTACAACATCGGTGTTCAGATAACCAACAACACCATCAACTTCTCTAAACTCGCTCACATGTTCAGAGTGCTGCGCTTTAGCTGGCTCAAGTTGTTGTATCAGATGTTCGTAACCGGAACTGATTGCCATTACTGGTTTGCCTGCTCGCGAGAAATCTACGACTCTAGCAATCAACTCAGGATCAAGCTTGAGAACTTCGGCCCAAGCATCGTTGGTTCCGTGACCTAACAAGATGAAATCAAACTCTGCCAAGTCCTGCACTTTGACAACAGGGACAATCTCTGCTTCGACGTCTCGCCATTGCAAGCGCTTCTGTAGTACTAGCAAGTTGCCATGATCTCCATTGAGGTCAAGATGTTTTGGATATAGAGCTGCAAATTTCAAAATTCTAGGCACGATCCACATCCTCTGGATCTGTAAAGCCCATGTGTCTTCGTAATCTACGCATAGCATCGGCGCTATAGATGATGGTTTTCATTCCTTGTTCTGGGACTGGAAGGGAAAAGAAGTTATCAATGGCATCGTGATACTCAGGGTTAATGATTTTCACCGCAACATCGTTGTATGACAGCACTAACGCTGCATCTGCATAGTTGAAACCGCTCACCGTGTGAACACTCTTCAGAGCAGAGTAGTCAACGGTCCACATCCACGAAGGATCATGCACATCTCTTCCAATGGCGAAGAAGACCTGGTCAAGATTGGTTGGTAAATTATCTAGATTTAACTGCATGCTTATTGGGTTCTGAACCAAGATGAACTCACAAGGTTCGTCATTGACGATACGCACCTCTCCCCTAGAAAACACCGGAGGTAGCTCATTTAGTACCTTCGACGCAAAAGTTAGATCAAACTTGCTACCTAGAATTTCTTGGGCACAGGCCAAAGCGGCAACGGCGTCAAGTGCAAAATGATTTCCTCTGCTTGGGAGCTCAAAGGACGCTTTCTGCCCTGAGATTTCAACCTCGACATTTTTACCGTCTTGGCTCAAAACTTTATTGGTAACTGCTGGTGTTGCAATCTTCGGTAGATACGTTTCGGCGTACTCCATGGCACTAGAACTTGATTTAGTTATCTTCTCAGCTAAACCAAAATAATCAACTCGACCTTTTAGGTCTGCTGCAATCATTAGACAGTTCTGGTCATCTGCATTTAGTAGAACTTTTCCTGTGGTTGCTTTGGCTACGAGAGCCAATTTCTCACGAACCAGTGCCGGATCTATAAATCTGTCTAGCTGATCTTCAAACACATTTAGTATCACGGATGTCTTTGGCTTTACATGGCTGACGATTTGAGCCGCGTGAGCTTCATCCATTTCAAGAATTGCAATCGAACCCGGAACCTGTCCTAAGAGGTTTCCATGGCGAATAATCGTGCTGAAGAATCCTTGTTCGATGTTCGCAGTAGATGGATTGGTAAATACCTCGACCCCGTGTGCCCTTACAATTGCTACAACCATCTTGGTGGTTGTTGATTTGCCTGCAGTGCCGGTTATGACAACTAAGCCATCCTTAAACCCGTTGAGTGTCTTATAGACGAGTTTCGGAGCGAGTTTGC
>JAPLAJ010000149.1 GCA_026393335.1 Rhodoluna sp.
CGTGCAGAGCGCGATGCAATCTATATGGATGTTAGACAAGACAGCCCTATCCTTGCTGAAATCGCAGGCCCAATTGCTCCAGCACCAGCTGCTAGCTCTTTGGACTTCGGTGACAGCCGTGGTGGATCATCTCGTGAAGGTGGCCGTGGCCGTTCAGATCGTGGTGGATCTCGTGGAGGTTCTCGTGACTTCGGTTCTCGTTCAGACCGCGGTGGTTCAAGAGGTGGCTCAAGAGATGGTGCACGAACAGGCGGAAGACCTGCCGGTAGATCCGGTGGACGTCCAGGACGCGATCGCTAAATAAGTATTTGGGAATAGCCGTCTAGCCTTTAGGGTTAGGCGGCTTTTCTTTTGCCGTGGTTCAATTTGGTATGCCGAATTTCTTAAAACTCATCATTGGTTTTATCTTGTTGCCTGTGGGCGTATTTCTAACACTGATTTTTATTCCTGAGTTCGGTGTTCCACTGATCCTTATCAGCACTAGATTCCTAGCGGTTAGGTTCAAGTGGGCTCGTACCTTCAACATTTGGGTTGACAAGAAATACAAAGAATTCAAGGTTTGGTTTAAGAAGAAGTTTGGCAAAGGCAATAACAATCCTTAAACGCAGAAACCACCAACGTGATCAGTGCTGGTGGTTTCTGTTTGAAGCTGTGACCTCCCCAACTACCAAATGAGAGACCCCTGGGTCTCTTATCATCAGGGAGGAACCTTTAATTAGAAATTACAATATTTTTTCCAATGAGTCAAGTATGTGGATAATAAAAGTGCGACGAAGAATACTTTCATAAAGTTGATTTCTCGGCTACATGCTTGAGCAGCGTTAGGAAACAACTTGAGAACCCAGACTCTTTTCATTTATGTAGATGAATCGGGTAATTTTGACTTCAACCCCTCAGGCACAAAGCATTTAGTCATGTCTGCTTTTGCTACGTCACAACCTCTGGAAAGCGCTAGAAGGCTAGGGCGAATCAAATATGAACTCATGTCTGAAGGAGTGAACATATCAAACTTCCATGCCTCTGATGATCGCCAAGGAGTAAGAGATAAAGTTCTGGGTCAAATTGCCTTATTGGAATGCGCTTCTGCTCACACCTATTGGATTCGTAAGGATCACCCTAGTCTGGCTGGTTGCGACACAGTGGGAATCTACGAAATGTTTGGACATGCAATCGCGCAAGCGCTTATGTCTGAGCTAGGTACGCGAAGGCTAAACGCTGTAGTAGTAATTTTTGATAAGGCTTTGATGTATAAGGATGAGAAAGCCTTTCTATCTAGGGCCAAAGCAATCTTCTCAAAAATGAACCACCCATTTCATATTTACTTCCATAATGTAAGCAAAGACTTTAATGGGCAAATTGCTGATTACATTGCGTGGTCTCATTATGTAGCGCTCGAACGAAATGAGCTCCGGCCTCTGACTGTTTTGCCTCCAGCATTGGCAAAGAATTTAGTGAATTTGGTTGGGAGTACGCCTTTAAAATGGGCGACCCCCTCAGCTACCAAATGAGAGACTCCCTGAGTCTCTTATCACCAAGGGGGGACGTTTAGAAAAGAATAACACTAGGCGGTGGTTTTGGGAATAAGTTTTACACAGCTAAACGCTTTTTAGTAAAAACTTGCCAGTTGCAAAGAAGTGATCTAATCGCTGCTGAGTTCTTTCCAAGAAGGTTGGGATGAACTCAATGATTTCTGCGGAGGTCATGTATGTGACTGCACTGACAAGTCCGATGAGTCTTCCCATTACTAGAATTTCGAAGTCTTCATCTGAAATCTTAGGTAGCTCAAGAAGTGAAGCATATCCTTCTCTTAGGTGCTTCTCTTTTTCGGTATCTTCACGGATGTAATAGGTACTGAACACCAAGTCTTGGATAGGCAGTCCCATGCCGGCATCATCGAAGTCAATGATGGCTAACTTGTTGGGTGTCTTAATCACATTTCCATTGTGGAGATCGGCATGGATTGGAAGTAGCTCTTGTTCTTTGGAAAGACGAGCATAAACTTCATCGCATAGTTCTAAGCCTTTGAGAATATCTCCATACAGCTTGCCGTTTATTTGTTTTGGTTGAGAAGGTCTTAGGTTATCTTCGGTATTCATCAAGGTTCGATTGATGGTTGGCAAGTATGCAGGCTCAGTGAAGCTGAGTGTTTTTGCAAAGATCTGCAATCTAGCCATATTCTGGCCCAGCTCAAATAGCTGCTCGCTGGTTGGCTCGTCCCCTACTTCCTCGCCTGCAATCCAGTTGAAGAGCACCGCAGTTGGGTCCTTGCCTAGTGGAGGGAAAGGAGTGCTACGCAGTAACGCATTGTTAGTTGTTGTAAGTGGAACTGGCGCTAATACAGAGGCTAAGTTGATCCGAAGGGCATATTCATTGCCTTTGTTGTCTATGATCTTGAAAGCAGAGTTAAAGGAATGGTTGACATTCTCTATGCCTGCAGCTTCAATGCCGTATTGCTTCAAGATCCCTGGAACTAGTTCCTGCACTGCTGCTATTTGGGCATCTTCGTCCATCTGGGTGTATTCCATAGCCCCTAGTTTATTGGGGGTTGCAGGTGCAGGGTGTTTAGGGCTAAACTGGGGGAAGCCAAAGACCGCCGGTTTCGGTACAGGCAAATCCATTGATTTATCAGAGGTTTTGCATGTTTCGACGAAGGTCCGCTTAGTAAGCGGCTTCCAGCGCAGGTGAACTGAATTTGATTTTTTCAAGCTCTGGTCATTTGCGCCAGAGCTTTTTACTTTAAGACCCTAGGGCTACCGGCATCACAGATATAAGGAGCGCCATGGCGGACAAGCAAGCCTCAGTCGCCGAACTA
>JAPLAJ010000098.1 GCA_026393335.1 Rhodoluna sp.
CGCATAGTCCACTAGTCTTGAAACATTTTGCTCTAGGAAGCGAATAACAGTGAAAGCAATCCATTCAGGAACAAGTGCTTGACCACGCTTAACCACGTAGCCCTTGTTCAAGATATTGCTAATGATGGCAGCGTAAGTTGAAGGGCGGCCGATGCCCTCTTCTTCTAGAGCCTTGACCAAGCTTGCTTCGGTGTATCTAGGTGGCGGTGAAGTCTGGTGGTTCTTGGCATTTACTTCAAGAACCTTTAGCTTCTGACCTACCTCAAGATTAGGAAGTTTACTTTCCTTCTCAGTAGCCTCATCTTCGTTGCGGCTCTCATCTTGGCTTTCCTCGTAAGCAGCCATGAAGCCTCTAAAAGTAACTACAGTTCCACTGGCTGTGAACTCTGCGCGGTCGCCATTTGGCAGTGGGAAGATTGCGATCTTGGCCGTGGTCGTTGAAACCTTTGCGTCCTGCATTTGGCTGGCAATAGTTCTCTTCCAGATAAGGTCATACAGTTCAAAAGCTCTACCCGAAAGCTCACCGGTTAGTTCACTTGGTTTTTTGAAAATCTCTCCAGCCGGGCGAATTGCTTCGTGGGCTTCCTGAGCATTCTTGTTCTTGCCCTGATAGATACGAGGTGCGCTTGCTACATAGTCTTCGCCAAACATCTCTTTAGCTTGAGTTCTAGCCGCTGTGATTGCCTGAGATGAAAGTGTTGGTGAATCAGTTCTCATATAAGTGATGTAACCCTCTTGGTAGAGAGACTGAGCAACATCCATGGTCTGCTTAGCTGAAAGTCTCAACTTACGAGAGGCTTCCTGCTGCAAAGTTGAAGTTGTGAAAGGTGCGGCTGGTCTTCTGGTCGAAGGCTTTGCTTCAACAGAGATAACTTCAACTGGAATATTTGGAGTCTTGATAGCTTCTGCTAGAGCAGTTGCTTTCTCTTCGTCTAGAAGCAGAACTTTGGCTACAAGTTCACCCTTGTCGTTGAAAGAATCACCGGTAGCAATTCTCTGACCGTTATAGGTGTGTAGTTTTGATTCGAATGTTGGCTCGCCTGTCTTCTCTGTGTCAAACAGGGCTTTGATGTCGAAGTAAGCACCTGACACGAAAGCCATGCGTTCACGTTCACGTTCAACAACAAGTCTTACGGCCGGTGACTGAACTCGACCAGCACTAAGTCCACGAGCAATCTTGCGCCAAAGCACAGGAGAGATTTCGTAACCGTATAGGCGGTCAACAACTCTTCTGGTTTCTTGAGCTTGAACTAGATCGTCATCGATTGCCCTAGTGTTTGCAACTGCTGCCTGAATGGCCTCTTTGGTGATTTCGTGGAACACCATTCGGTGCACCGGAACCTTTGGCTTTAGGACATCTAGCAGGTGCCAAGCAATGGCTTCTCCCTCGCGGTCCTCATCGGTTGCTAGGTAAAGTTCGTCTGCATCTTTTAGGGCTGCCTTGAGCTCGGTTACCGTCTTGTTCTTACCAGGGGAAATCGCGTAGTAAGGCTTGAAGTCGTCCTCAACATCAATCGAGAATTTGCCGATGGTGCTCTTCTTCTTCAGTTCAGGCGGAAGGTCCTTGAGGTCGATCAAATCACGGATGTGACCCACCGAGGCGAGTACGCGGTACTCATCGCCTAAGTACTTGGCAATGGTTTTAGCCTTTGCCGGTGACTCCACGATGACTAGCTTTGAACCTGAACTCACGAATCTCCTACCTTGCAGTGCCTAACTCGGTGTTGCCCGAGCATGAACTCTATGAACTATACCCATAACTTCAGAACGCACACTTATATAGATGTCTAAATCGACTTTATGGCATTGCTCTAGTGTCCCGCCAAACTCTTGCACAATCTGCTCAGCCGTTTCGCAGGGAAAACCTACCGATATTCCCCTTAAAACATCCTCAGCTGCTATGGCTGCATTGTCCGTTCGGGCCTGAAGCCTAGCAATTACAAGGCTCTGGCTAGTAAAGCCCAGTGCTAGACAGGTTATTCCGAAAATGGCAAAAAATATGCCAAATCCAAGCAATGAACCCGATCCTGTTTCTCTAATCGCTCTCATAAACCGCCCTTTCTGGCACATTGAATCTCTTTGACTTCGATAGGAAATAGGTCTCCTAAGCCTCTTATGTGGTTGATTTGGGCCAATTCAACACAGACGGATAGATCCGAATAGCTCGTCTTTGAACTCACTTCGCCATCTAAACCCACCCCCTGAAGTAGCTGTTGAATGAGTGATTCCGGCTCTCCCCTGGCCAAAGCCCGAGCACTCTCAGCTGCCAGACCAACTAAACCAATTCGGCTGGTTTGAATGGCCAAAACGGACAAGGCTACGCCGAGCACAAGAATCACAGCCGGCAGCACGATAGCAAATTCTGCTGTCACTGAACCTTTTTCTTCTAGGCAGTGCCTGTAACTGTGAGGGCTGACTTGATTAGGTCTAAAAGCATCTGCCTCACTTCGGGGCTTCGAAGAATTGTTAGCAGTAAGCCGGCAAAGCCAACTGCAGCCAAGGTGAGAATTGCATACTCGGCGGTGCTGGCTCCGATTTCGTCTGACCAGATATGTTTCATTGTTTTCTCTCTCTTTCATTTAGTTCCCAGCGTGGTAAGCATTAGCGGAACAATTGCTAAAAGTACAAATGCAGGGAGAACCCCAAGCCCTAAAGGAACCATAAGCCTGACACCTAATCTTTCGATCTTGATTTCTGTCTTTACTAATTCGGCTTCTTGTAAATTTTGCGCTTGCCTCAGAAGCAGGCTAGAGATCCTTGAACCTGTATCATTCACAAGTTTCTCTAAACTCACTAACTGCTCAAGTTCAATTTCAGCTGGCAAGGCATTAAAGACATCTCGATAGATTGTCAATGCTCGCTCTTTTGCTTTAGTGAGATTCGAGCCAGCTGAGCATTGAATAGCAATACCCATGAGATAAAGACCAAGGTAAGAATCATTGGGTTTTGCTCTGCTTAGCATTTTACTCGTGACTAGTTTTGCAACAAGAAGTAAGGAGAGCCCAAGAATTAGACTCAGAAAAACTACGGGCTTCTCAAAGATTGCATCAAGCACATTCCAACCAACAAGTTGGGCAACTAACAGAACTAAAACCGGTAGCCAAATAACAAGTCTTGCTGTTGCTCTGGGGCTAGCATGAGCCACACTAATTCTTTCCAGCAAGCGCTCCTTGGTCTTGACTAAGTCAGCTACAGCTTCTAATTCATCTGCCACTGAAGAACCAGCATCTATCGCCACAGTCATCAAATATCTAGGTCCAGCAGAAGTCGGTAAACCACCGATTGCAGCTAGAGCATGATTCATACTCACACCCGATCGAAGCAATCCTGCAAACTTGCTCAGTTGTATCGAATCACTCAATTGTTTGGCCTAATCTCTGAATGCTAGTCACACAGCGCTTGGATTCGGACCGCTTTACTTCAATAACCCAGTTGAGAGAGCTCTCAATAAGTAATCTGCCTAATCTAGGTGCAACGCCGATACCTGCCAAGATTGCCAGCATCCTTGGGCTTAGGTCTTGAACAGAGTTGGCATGGAGGGTGAATCCTGAGCCTGAGTGCCCAGTGTTCATTGCCTGCAAAAGCAATAAGAGCTCTTCACCCCGAGCCTCACCTATCACCAGTCGATCTGGTCTCATCCTCAATGCTTCACGA
>JAPLAJ010000124.1 GCA_026393335.1 Rhodoluna sp.
CACCAAGCTAAGAAACCCTTTAGAACAATGTTTCCTGACTGGAACACACCGTTGTATAGACCAAGACCAGCTACCGCTCCTGCGTTCTTGTGCTTGTATTCCAAGATGCCTTCGTTACGCAAAGTAGAAACAAGGTTCTTAGCAAGCAGCTTGCCCTGACGAACAGCGTGCTGAGCGTTAGGAACACAGAAGCCACCAACACCGCCACCAGATAGATCTGGAACAGCTGCAACATCTCCTGCAGTCCAAGCACCTTCTAGCGCTTGACCATCTTTGTTTACTTGAAGTGTTGGAAGAGCTGCAATTCTGCCGCGGTCATCTAGTGGAAGGTCTGTGTTCTTCACAAAAGGAGATGCCATAACACCAGCAGTCCAAACAATTACATCGCTCTCAAACTTTTCACCGGTAGATAGTTCAACAACACCGTCAGCAGCTGAAACTAGCTGAGTGTTTAGGTGAACCTTTGCACCGCGACGATCAAGGTCAGCTAGAACCCATTCAGAAGTCTTCTGAGAAACCTCAGGCATGATTCTGCCCATAGCTTCGATTAGGTGGAAGTGAACATCTTTGAATTCAATTGTTGGATAGTAGCGAATCAAGTAAGAAGCTAGGTTACGCATCTCAGCAAATACTTCAATACCAGCAAAGCCTCCACCAACAACTACGAAAGTAAGCATTCGCTGCCGAGAAGGACCTTCAGGCATGTTTACTGCCTTATCGAAGTTGGTCAAAATATGGTTACGAATCTCAATTGCTTCTTCAACAGTCTTTAGACCAATAGCCTTATCGGCTACACCTGGAATAGGGAAGGTTCTTGAAACAGCACCTGCTGTCATAACAACGTGATCGTATGACTCTTTGATTTCACCAACAATAGGAAGAACGATTGTTGCTACCTTGTTGGCGTGATCAATGTCGGTCATAGTGCCATTGATGATTCTGGTCTTAGGTAGGTGTCTTCTGTGTGAGACAACTGTGTGCCTAGCCTCAATCGAACCTGCAACAACTTCAGGTAGGAATGGCTGGTAAGTCATGTATGGAAGTGGGTCAACTAAGGTGACCTCTGCCTCACCTTTACCTATGAGTTTCTCTAGTTTGAATGCTGTGTAGAAACCGGCGTAACCGCCACCGATGATCAAGATTTTTTGCATGCTGGTATTTCCTAAGGTTTTTGTTTCTTTGGTGAGAGCAACTGTGCGCTCCTTTGATTTTACTGGGTTGAAACCTTACATCTGCACTTGTTGGCATCAATGCCGGCAGCTTCTAGCCCTAAATCCCCAATTAGGTTGAATCCTGGGCCTTTAGCCAGAGAATGAGCAGCCAGAGCATGTAAACACTTGACTCTAGTTGGCATTCCCCCAGCACTAATACCTGCAAGTTCCTCGACAAACTCGATAGCTTCACGTTCTTCTATATAAGCCTCGTGAGCAGCCAAATAGTTAGCTGCCAACTCTTTATCTTCAGCCAACCGATCTTGCAGGCTAACCATAAAGCCTTCAGCTTCTAGCCCACTAAGAGCAGCTGAGGTAGCCGGGTGAGTTAGGTAGTAAAAGGTAGGAAAAGGCTCACCGTGAGAGAGCCTCGGAGATGTCTGAACAACCATAGGTTTCCCACAAACACAACGAGCAGCAATACCCAAAACATCTCGCATAGGTCGACCTAGTTGAGCCTGCATCTCTAAAAGATCTGCTTCGGTAGCTTTAGTTATTGGCATTAGTTGCTTGCTTGAGATTTGGTGTCGGAAACTGGTTGCTCTAAGCCTGCTCTAATGACCGATTGAACTAGGCCTTTGGCCCAGTCTTTCTTAGTGGTGCCAATAGTTTGTGAGAAGTCAGAGCTGTTCTTCTTTTGAGCAAGAAGAGCTCCAACAGTTCCACTGGTATCAGAAAGGTTAAGACCATCAGCATCTAGAACTAGGTAACTTATTTCACCAGGAACAACATAGAACAATCTGTCTCTAGCTTGAGCTCTGATATACACAGGATCATCCCAGCGCTCTTTTTCTTCAGTGATGTTCTCTAGGTTCTTCTTAGCTTCATCTAACTTTGCCTGCAGTTGATTTATCTGTGTTTGCATTACAAAGTAATCGCCAACTCTAGGGCCAACTGAGGAAACCGCAAAGACAAGTAACCCGATAGTTACAAAAGTAGAGGGAGTCCAAGAGAACCTGCTGGTTACTCTTTGTCTAACAGTGCCAATCTTTGTTTGAGCTGCTGCTCGAACATTGACCTTCCTGTTTGGACGACTCACCATTTTGTTCTAACTAAGCCTTGTAACGAGGGAACGCAGCTGCTCCTGGGTAGTAAGCAGCATCTTGTAGTTCTTCTTCAATGCGAAGAAGCTGGTTGTATTTAGCAACTCTTTCGCTTCTTGCAGGAGCACCGGTCTTGATCTGTCCAGCGTTGGTCGCAACAGCAAGGTCAGCGATGAAGGTATCTTCTGTCTCACCTGAACGGTGCGAGATGATTGCCTTCATACCTGAACGTTGAGCTAAAGCAACAGCATCAAGAGTCTCAGTAAGAGTTCCGATCTGGTTTACCTTTACCAAGATGGCGTTACCTGCTAGTTCATCAATACCCTTCTGCAGACGAGCAGGGTTAGTTACATACAAGTCATCGCCAACAAGTTGAACCTTGTTACCAAGAGCTGAAGTAATCTTTGTCCAACCAGCCCAGTCATCTTCAGCTAGAGGATCTTCAATAGAAACTAGTGGGAAGTCCGCTACTAGTCCTTCGTAGTAAGTAATCATTTCTTCACGAGTAAGTTGCTTACCTTCGAAACTGTATCGCTCTGTCTTCTCGTCATAAAACTCTGTTGCTGCAACATCTAGTGCTAGACCA
>JAPLAJ010000130.1 GCA_026393335.1 Rhodoluna sp.
ACCTGCAGCTCGAGGTGGATTCAACTTCGGTATTGAATTCCGCGGCGGATCTGAATACAAGATATCTGGTAGCAAGATAGACAGCACCCTAGACGCTGAAGACGCAGTCCACGAGGTTATTCCTAACGCTCAGGTCAACACGACAAAAATTGGTAACAACACAATTCGTGTTCAGACTCCGATTCTTACTGATGACCAGTCAGAGCAAGTTCGCCTTTCACTAGCCAAGAAATATGAAGTCAAGGACAGCAACGTCACTAGCTCTTTCATTGGTCCTAACTGGGGTGCCGACATTACCAATAAAGCAATTTGGGGTCTCCTGATCTTTATTCTCTTCGCTGCAATTTTGATGGCTCTATACTTCAGAACCTTGAAGATGAGCGCTGCAGCAATGCTAGCTCTTGCCCACGACCTGATCTTGACTGCTGGACTTTACGGAGCCCTTGGCTTTGAAGTTACACCGGCAGCGGTTATTGGTTTCCTAACAATCCTGGGTTACTCGCTGTATGACACAGTGGTGGTCTTCGACAAGATTCGTGAGAACACATACGAGGCAGAATTCAGTGAAACTTCAACTTTTGCTGAGCGTGTGAACCTTGCAATCAACCAGACCCTGGTGAGATCAATCAACACCTCAGTTGTTGGTGTGCTTCCTGTAGCCTCAATTCTTTTCATTGGAGCTGTTGTTCTTGGAGCTGGAACACTTAGAGACATTTCCTTGGCTTTGTTCGTGGGAATCATCGTAGGAACCTATTCAACTATCTTTATTGCTGCTCCTTCTTACTCACACATGCGTGAGGGAGAAGCAAAGTTCGCTAAGGCTGCACAGAAGATTCTGGCTAAACGCGCTTAGAGTTTCTAAGAAGACAAGTTATTCTTTAGTAAACCTAAGAAGGATTTCATGTCGGACATATCTAGCGGTGGAGCATTAGCTGCTCTTAGGTCGCGTCTGCCCAAGATCTTTACTAGGCCTGCTGAAGGCTCTGGAATAGCCGAGGTCCTCAAATCTGCCAAGAGTTCACATCCAAAGCTGGATTTCTCTGTAGTTGAAAAAGCATTCGTTGTTGCATCCAGGGCACATGAAGGGCACCTTAGAAAAAGCGGCGACCCTTACATAACTCATCCAGTTGCAGTCGCCCAATTGCTAGCTGATCTGGGTATTGGTCCTGCTGGGCTCGCTGCAGCGTTACTGCACGACACTGTTGAGGACACAGACTACTCACTAGAAGAACTTAGAAGTGACTTCGGTGAAGAAATTGCCATGCTTGTTGATGGTGTAACCAAGTTGGATAAGGTCAAATTTGGCGATAACGCTCAAGCAGAGACTGTTCGCAAGATGGTCGTTGCAATGTCTAAGGACATACGAGTTTTGGTTATCAAGCTGGCCGATAGATTACACAATGCCAGAACCTGGGGTTTCGTTCCTGAAGCCAAAGCAAAACAGAAGGCACAAGAAACTCTAGAGATTTACGCACCGCTTGCTCACAGGCTAGGTATTAGTGCGTTCAAGCTAGAACTCGAAGACATTTCTTTCTCGGTACTATATCCAAAGGTCTACGAAGAGATTTTGAACCTTGTCCGTCAGCGTTCGCCAAAGCGCGACGAGTTTATTGAAACTGTCATCTCAGCGATCGAGGAAGACCTAAAAGAGAACAAGATCAAGGGCAAGGTTGCTGGTCGACCTAAGCAGTATTACTCGATTTATCAGAAGATGGTCATCGGCGGCAGAGAATTCGATGACATCTACGACCTAGTTGGTATTCGTGTAATCGTTCCAGAGGTAAGGGACTGTTATGCCATCCTAGGCTCGGTGCACTCGCACTGGAATCCTGTCCCTGGCCGCTTCAAAGACTACATAGCAATGCCAAAGTTTAATCTTTACCAGTCTTTACACACGACAGTGATTGGTCCTAACGGGAGACCAGTAGAAATACAGATTCGCACCCAAGAGATGCATAACCGAGCTGAGTATGGTGTGGCAGCTCACTGGAAATATAAGCAACCAGGCTCTGCAGAAAGTATCAGTTCTGAAGATGATCTAGTTTGGCTAAAGCATCTCTCTGACTGGCAGCACGAGACCGCTGACCCTAGTGAGTTCTTAGACGCTCTTCGATTTGAGATCGGAGCTAAAGAGGTTTATGCCTTCACACCTAAGGGAAGAGTTATCGGTCTTACCAAGGGTTCAACACCTGTCGATTTTGCCTATGCTGTTCACACCGAGATCGGGCACCGAACCATGGGTGCAAAAGTCAATGGTCGTTTGGTTCCGTTAGAAACAGCATTGAACTCTGGAGACGTAGTTGAAATTCTCACATCTAAGTCAGGCGATGCGCACCCAAGCCAAGACTGGATCAAGTTTGTTCAATCACAACGGGCTAAATCTAAAATCAAGGCATGGTTTACAGCTGAACGTAAAGATGATGCAATCGAACGTGGCAAGGACCTTCTGGCTAAAGCTCTGCGCAAACAAAGCGTTCCAATTCAACGAGCGTTGGCTACTGACATCCTGCTAAAGATAACTAGCGACCTCAGGTTCGTGGAGCCCTCGGATCTTTTTGCTGCTATTGGTGATAGCAACATATCCGCTCAGTCGGTAGTTGAAAAGATGTCCGCTGCACTATCTGTCGAAGAGGACACCGACGAGGCTGTATTCGAAGTGCCTGTCAAAACCCCTTCAGGTAACAGAGGCCGAAAGGGTGACTCTGGCATCCTCGTTAGAGGGGACTCTGATGTCATGTGTAAGTTGGCTAGATGTTGCACACCAGTGCCTGGAGATCCGATTCTCGGATTCATTACAAGAGCATCAGGTGTTTCAGTGCATAGAGCTGACTGCAGCAACTCCGTCGAGCTGAAGACCCAACCCGAGCGTCTTATCGAAGTGAGTTGGGAACCTAACTCCAAGAGCTTGTTCCTGGTTCAAATTCAAATAGAAGCTCTCGATAGAGGTGGACTACTCAGCGATGTGACTCGAGTGCTCAGTGAGCACCACGTCAACATTCTCTCCGCTTCAGTATCCACAAGATCTGACCGGGTAGCGCTGAGTAGATTTGTTTTTGAAATGAGTAACCCTGCTGCATTAGAGGGGCTAGTGAACGCGGTGCGTAACATCAACAACGTCTACGACGTTTACCGAGTTAGTAATTCCTAGGAATTAGCAATAACGACAGCCAACCAAGCCTTCTTGGTTTCAAGAGCGTCGTTAGCATCAGCAATCTTCTTGGCATCGCCACCAGTCTTTGCTTTCTCAAGGTCCGCTTCAAGTTTGGCAATTGATGCTTCAAGCTGAGTTCTTACAGAGTTAGTGCGATCAACTGTTGCTGGATCAGATTTGCGCCAAAGGTCTGCTTCAACGTTCTTAATCTTGGATTCAACAGCCTTA
>JAPLAJ010000145.1 GCA_026393335.1 Rhodoluna sp.
ACTAGATAGTTTGGAATTACTCGAACGTGGAAACCTAACTGCTTACCTAGATCTTTCAGTGTTTCAACATCGCCCTGTTGATCAACCCCAAAGCGGAAACCTTCACCAATGGTGACTATTTTTGCCTTTAATGATTCAACCAAAACGGTGCGAACAAACTCTTCAGGGGTTAGCTGGGATAAGTACTGGTCGAAGGGAAGATTCAGAACTAGTTCTATACCCGCCTGTTCCAGCAGTTCTGATTTCTGATTTTGGCCAATCAAAGCTTGAGGCTCGGTACCTGGACTAAGAATCGAATGTGGATGTCTGTCAAATGTCACTACAACGGGAATCAATAGATGTTCGTCAGCTGATTCAATTGCTTCGGCAAGTAGCTGCTGATGACCTAGGTGAATGCCATCGAACTTGCCTATGGTTATTGAGCTTTCAGGCAGCCCTGCTGGAATTTCTGCGGTAGATGAAACCGTAATCATTAGCGAACCCTCCTAATCCACCACAAACCGAACAATGGCAATGCTAGTGGAATGAAGGCGTAGCCCATACCAAAATATGACCAGACACTTGGGTGAGCAAAAAGTTCTGGGATAAATACGCTTAGAGATCCAATTGTGATTACCCCGGCAAGTTCAAAAACTAATGTTTTCTTAGCCAGCGAATAATTGCCTTTAGCCAAGGCCAAAGTGGCCACAATGTAAACAATCGCTGCTACAAGGCTCAACCAATAAGCCAACGGAGCTTCGTCATACTTTCTGAGCAACTGGTAGATAGCTCTGACTGAAGCAGACAGGGCAAAAACTGCATAAATAGCAATTACCAGGTTGCCTGCGCCTCTTGTTTGACTCTTGGAACTCATGTCCTTAAGCCTAACGACCTATTCGGTTGGTAGCGGCTTTGGTGTTGGTAGGCCTTTACTTATAGAAAGGAGCGCTTCAATACGCACTGGCTCAGGAAGAGGTGCATAGTTTGAAGCACCGAGGGCACCTTGAGAATCAAGTCTCAACATGAACCTGGCTGCTGCTCGAGAAACCAATGAGTCAGTTCCACAAACAGTAAAGTTCACTGGATAAATGATTTGGTAAGGCTCAGGGGCAAAGTCTGATCCTTCAGGAGCTGTTGGAGTCTTGTTTGCATCAAGAACAACTCCTACCCCATTGGCATCTTTACTAACTAACCATTGAGTGGAAGCAGACTGGATACCAGCAACATCTGGTGTTGCCAAAATTGGTTCTTGAAATTCTTCATTGAAACCCATGTAGATTGCTGCAGGATATAGTGCTAGAGCCACAGCGTAACTGTTTGGCACAATTGCCATCTGTCCATCTTCAAGAAGTGCGTAATCTTCCATTGCCGGATGATCAACTGCTGAAACAACTGAGTTATCGGAAGACAAACCTTTGAGTTTCAGATAATCGTTGACCGACTTAAGTGCTTGAGTGTCAGCAGTTGGAAGAATGGAAAGTGGGAAGTCCGGCATCTCTGCTCCAGGGTTATCGGAGCCTAATTGATTCCAATTGGTGATTGACCCATTTAGAATTCCTTGAATGCTTTCAGCAGATAAATTCAAAGAAGCAATTTCGGATTGGTAGAAAACAACTACACCAGCATCTACAGCTAGTGGCACTGAAGTAACTGCTTCACATAAAGGTGCGTATTCAGTAACTTCAGCGTTTGCAGTCAAGGCATCATCGCCTTGGACCATTGTCATCACAGGCTCAGGATCAACGCAGGCATAGCTCAACGAATCTGCCCAGCCAATAAGCAAATCAGTCATATTGCCAGGCACAACAACTTTGGACTCGCCTTCAACACAGGTGTAAGTCTGTTCAGCTATCTGAGCAGCAACCTCTGGAGGCATAGGAGGGTCACAAGCAGTTAGGGCAAGGGATGCAGTGCCAAAGATAAGGGCTGCTCCGATAACTCTTGAACTTCTCATGACTGTCTTCCTTCTTTTTTCTGTTAACAGGCTAATGGTGCGACTGAAGATTCAGCCGCACCATCAACCAATCTGTTTTGAAACTAGCCGATTAGCTTGATCTGCTTTAGAACAGCAGTCTTCAGTGAGCTACCAACTGGAACATAACCTAGAGTTGCGGCCTTTGCAGGAACACAAGTCATAACCATGTAGTTGAACCAGTTCTGAACAGCCAACTTAGTAGCGTTTGTGCTCTTTAGCTTGGTGTCACCGCCATTGTCGAAGCGAGGAGCTAGACCGTAGGTAACGATTGACAACTGGTAAGCACCAGAGATTACCTTAGTGAAGTCAATGTTCAAGGTTCCGTTAGTTGCGTCGCTTGCGCTTACAACAGGTGTCTGAGCATTGATGAATCTTCCTGCAGCAGATGGTGTTGGTGCAACGAATGCTCCAGCAGCGTTTCTTAGCTTCGCGATACCAACATCAGCTGTCAGCGCATCTGATAGATCGAAGTAACCAAAAGCGTTTGAGTTGTCTTCGATGTATGCAGCAAGTAGCTGTGAGTTAGCGAATGAAGTTGAGTTGGTAGCAAAGTCTGCTCCAGCTGCTGCCTTCATGTCGCTGCTTCCCTTAGTCCAGCCACCAACAGTCTGTGATAGGTAGTTGGTTAGGTTCGAGTTAGTACCTGAACCTGAAGCGCGGTAAGCAACCTTGATTGCCTTCTTAGGAAGCTTGATACGTGTGTTGATCGCCTTGATTGAAGCATCGTCCCAACGTGTGATAGTTCCCTTTAGAATTCCAGAGATGATTTCTGGGGTTAGCTGTAGACCATCGCCTACACCAACTGCAGAGTAAGCAAATGCAACTGGACCACCAAGTAGTGGAACGGTTACGTATGGGAATGAAGGTGCACCGCTTGAATAAGGTGAGTCAGTCATACCGTACTGGATGTTTCCAGCAGCGAATTCTGTACGACCGGTACCTGAACCGGTTGAAGTGTATGTTGCATCGTTAGTTGTGTATGCAGCGGCACATGCCTGGATCATGCCGTTAGCAAATGATGAGCCTTTACCTGCTAGTGGAACACCTGCAGCTTGGGCTGGAACAGAAACAATCAGCCCTGCCACAACGGCTAGTGCTGCAACTGCGGTCGTAATCTTGTTACGCATTTTTCTCCTTGGAGTCGTGTGGTTATCGAAATTTCGATATCTTCAGTATTAGAAACATATGAAAACTAGAGGCTGTGTTTACCTTTCGCGATGGCGAATGTCAGGTTAACAGTTGGTATTAACCGAAGTGCCCGTTGACGTAGTCATTGGTTCTCTGGTCGATAGGACCATTGAAAACCTGCTCTGTAGAGCCGAATTCGACTACTCCACCAGGTGTGTTCTCATCGGCTAGGAAGAAGGCGGTTTGGTCAGAAACACGCTGAGCCTGCTGCATATTGTGGGTAACAATGACAATTGTCATGGTTTCGCTTAGCTCTTGGATTGTCTCTTCGATACGACGGGTTGAGCCCGGGTCAAGGGCAGAACAAGGCTCGTCCATGAGGATTACCTTAGGGTCCATGGCTAGAGATCTTGCTATACACAGGCGCTGCTGCTGTCCACCGGAAAGAGAAATAGCTTGGTCATTTAGGCGGTCTTTGACTTCATTCCAGATAGAGGCTCTTCTGAGTGAGGTTTCAACCAATTCTTCTGCGTTTTCAATTTTGCGACCGCTAAGTCGAAGTCCACTGAGAATGTTGTCCTTGATAGTCATAGTTGGGAATGGGTTTGGCTTTTGGAAAACCATTCCAACCTTGATGCGAACGCTTACAGCATCGGTTGATTCGTTATAGATATCTTCACCATCAAGATATACAGCTCCAGCAAGACCTGCTCCTGGGATAAGTTCATGCATTCTGTTTAGAGTGCGAATAAAGGTTGACTTACCGCAACCGCTAGGACCGATCAACGCTGTTACCTGGTTGGCAGGAAAAGTTAGGTTCACTTTCTCAAGAACCTGACGTTCACCGAACCAAACGCTAATGTCTTCTGATCTGAGAGTTGAAGCTGTGCTCAAGCTATTCATTTGCTTGCCTTCTTTTTTGTGGTTTTTGATTTACTGAGAATTCTGGCTAAGCCGAAGAGTAGACCTACTACCATCAGTAGAACTAGTGCTGCTCCCCATGCTCTGGCTTGGGAGGTTTGGTATGAACTGGCCAAGTAGTTGTAGATAAATGTTGGAAGAGTGGTCATACCACCATCAAATGGATTCAGTGAAGTTGAGCTGCTTGGGTTCATGGTCAGGATCAATGGAGCAGTCTCTCCGACTACACGAGCAAGACCCAAAAGCAAAGCTGTCATCAAACCAGATTTAGCCGCTGGAAGAATCACTTGGAAGAATGCTCGGTAGTTAGGAGCACCAAGAGCCAGCGCTGCATATCGAAGATCTACTGGCACTAATCTCAAAGCTTCTTCAGCCACTCTGGCAACTGTTGGCAACATCAGCGGGAATAGCGCTAAAGCACCGGTGAAACCAGATCTGCCCATCTGAGTGGCTTCAATGATTGTGAGAATAAACAATCCAGATACAACAGATGGCAGACCAGATAGAGCCTGAGTGAAAGTTCTGACCAGGTTCCTAGTCTTGGATTGACTCTGGGTTAGATAGACAGCCATAGCAATACCTAATGGAACAGCAGCCAAGGTAGTTAAACCTACGACCATCAATGTTCCTAGAATTGCGTGTCCAACTCCGCCGTATTCCAGTGATGTAGTCGGTGACACGTAGACGTTGTTCTGGCTAAAGAACTGCCAAGAGATTGCTCTACCACCCTCAACAATTACCGAGAACAGGACTGAAAGTAGCAAAACCAGTACGAATGTAGAGAAGAAAATTGTGATTACAACCAGAGCCGCATCGCCAATACCTCTTTTGCCGTATGCCCTAACTCCAACTAATCCAGCTGCAATTAGCTGTAGCGGCAAGAACACTGCGATAAGTGCAAGGTTCACATCGAGGTTTGATAGTAGAGCAAACAACATAGTCAGTGGAAGAGGAATTGCAACCGCAAGGAGAATTTCAAATCTTCTCTTGAGATTTGCTCTTCGCCAAGGCTGCACTGTCGGTCTCACGCTAAAGGACATTAGTTCTTCCTCCAAGGCTGAGCTCTGTTGACGATTACGTTGGCGATGTAGTTGATGATCAAAGTTACGACAAACAGCACAAGACCGGCTGCCATCAGACCATCTTTTTCTGCACCGTTAGCTTCACCAAAGCGAGCAAGAATCCAAGAAGCAACTGCTCCTCCCTGAGGCTCAAGTAGTGCTCCCCAGTTGATGTCGAAACTTAGGTTCAGTACGTAGAAGATTGCTACAGTCTCACCGATAGCTCG
>JAPLAJ010000131.1 GCA_026393335.1 Rhodoluna sp.
TTGCAGCTGCAGCTGCTGAAGAAGAACTTACAGCGCTAGAAGAAACAGAATCTAAACATATCCAGTTGATCCCAACTGAGAGCAATGTTTTGATTCCAACTGACGAACACAGAAACCGTGGACCACTTTCTCAACTTTGGGCTTGGCTCGGTGTCTCCGCAACTATCGTGCCAGTTCTATTGGTTTGGGCATTGGTAGGTATGGGATTGAGCGCCACTGCAATTGCAGTTGTCTTAGTTGCCGGTTACTTGGCCTCGGGAACTCTAATCTCAGTTGCAGCTCTTGCAGGTAAGAGAAGCGGTTTGTCCACATCAATAATTGCTAGATCCGCGTTTGGTGTTTGGGGTAATTCAATTCCACAAACTGTAACCTTCGTTTCTAGAATCGCAATATCAGCAATCATCATTGCAAGCTTCACCTTCTTGTTGAACGGTTCAAATGCTGGTTGGCCTGACTTCCAAAATACTTTGTTCAGCCTTGCTGGTGTAAACCTAAGCGTAGGTTTGGTCGTCCAGTCGATCCTTCTTCTTGCTATAACTCTTCTGGTTTTGGTAAGAGGAAATGTTGCCAGGATAATTCAAGTTGCAGTTAGCTTGTTGGCTTTTGCATTGGTAGCTGAGAGCCTTATCGTGATTCCTGCACAAGGTATCTCATTCATTTCAGCTGGAACTAAGGACTTCATGTCAATGGAGGCAGTAGCTGGAATCGCTTTGATTCTCATGGTGAATCTGACAATTTGGTTTGCAGTTGCACCAAATCTCTCTAAAGCAATTCCAATGAGAGTCCGCGGCTATAAAGTGTTCTCTGCGGTGTTGGTTGCTAACTTCCTGGTGCCAGCCGGTGTTGGTGTGGTTGCGATCCTTTGGCTTGGATCACTGAGTGCAACATCCGGGCTTGGAAGCATACAAGAGTCAATCGCTGTCTTGCCAAGCTGGGCACAGGGTGCACTAACTAGCGGAACAGCACTGGCTATAACTTTTGCGGCCATGCTTTCATTACGCACAGCATCTCTTGAGCTCGAATCGTTGTTTAGGTTCAAGGGTCGCATCCCTGCAACACTAATAACCTTTGTTTCAACATTTGCTTTATTAGTACTCTTCGCTCAGCAACCAAGAACTCAAGAAGTTGAATATCTAACCAACGTCTTTGTTTTCATCGCTGCGCTATCTGCAGGTTGGATTGGAATTTTCGTTGCAGATGTTTCAATCAGGAAACAGGCTTACCACGAGCTTTCACTTTCCAGATCATATGGTTTGTATAAGAAATTCAACATCCTTTCCCTAGTGATTTGGGTTATCACTTTGGCTGCAGCCGTTGCTCTTATCCCAGTTAATCTTTTGGGCTTTGAATTCATGGGATTCCAAAGCTTGCTAGCTGTTGATGGCACTTCGAGCATTGCTAGTTCTGCTGTTGGATTCTTAGCTACCGTTTTGTTAGGCATGATTTTGACCTATGCAATTCGTATTCCACAGATAAAAAAGCAAGAGCGTGAAGTTCTTGCTTTGGAATCCAGACGCGAACAATTGAACGACATTTTTGTTGGCACAGAGTAATGGCAAAAACATTAAAACAAATAGTTTCTAGCTTCGAATCACTTTGGCCTATCGAAGACCATAAACTCTGTTCTGCTCACAGTTGATGTGACTAAGGATGTTGTTGAATACGCAAAGAGTGCAGGGATTGACCTTATCTTTGCTCACCACCCACTGATGCTTAGAGGAGTTACGACAGTTGCAGAAGACAGCTCGAAAGGTTCAATAGTTAGTGAACTGATTCGATCAGATATCGCCCTGTACTCTGCTCACACCAACGCGGATTCCGTTGAAAGCGGGACCTCAGCTGTCTTAGCTAAAGCCCTCGGTCTAGTTGGCTCTACTGTTCTTTCACCAATCTCACAGACCAAGGGAATTGGTCAGGTGGGCTCTTTAGCTAAACCAGTTTCACTAGGAGAACTTGCTTCAATGCTGAATAACATCTTGCCTCCAACAGCAACTGGAGTCAGAGTTGCTGGGGAGTTCAACACCCAGGTGCAAAAGATTGCTTTGTGTGCAGGAGCAGGTGATTCTTACCTAGAACTTGCTTTAGATTCCGGTGCAGATGTTTACATAACTTCAGATCTGAGACATCACCGGGCTCAAGAGGTTCTTGAACTAGCGAAGGCCAGGGGAGTGGCTTTTTCATTGATTGACATCTCACACTGGGCAGCTGAGTTTGTCTGGTTAGAAACTGCTAGAGCAGAATTGCAGTCAGCAGTTCCTGATGTGAGTTTTGAGATCTGCGATCTAAGAACCGATGTTTTTGAATTCCTAATGAATAAGCCGAAAGATAACTAATGAAACTAGATGTTGCTGGTCAATCGGCATTGCTCAAGCTGTCCCAAGTGGATTTGGAGATAGAGCAGATAAAGAATGAGATATCCAAGGCCATTAATTCCAAAGAGCTCTCTGATTTGTCATTGAGCCTCTCTGCTACTTCCGGAGATGTTCTAACGTCACGAACCAACTTCGAGAATCTAACCATGGAAGCTCGTAAGGCCGACGACAATCTTCATCTTGTTGAAGAACGTATTGCCAGAGATGTTGAACGACTAAACAACACGTCATCGCCAAAGGATGCGCAAGCAATGCAGGCTGAGATTGAATCTCTTACTCGTCGAAAAGGTGAGCTGGAAGAGGTTGAGCTAGAAGTACTAGATCGTCTAGAAAAGGCTGAAGCCGAACTGAAAGAGGTTTCTAGTTTGCGTGAACAACTTGCTAGTCAAGTAAGCGCTCTTCAAGAGAGTATCCAAGCTCAAGTGGACGAACTAAAGAATCGAGGCAGGAAACTCACTGCTGATAGAGAAACACTGATATCCAAGATTCCAGCAGAGATTCTAGAGAAATATAAGAACTTAGCTGCTAAGACAATTGCGGTAGGTCAGGTGCAGAACCGAGCATGCTCTGCTTGTCGAATGGGACTTACTGCAAGCACGATTGATTCACTCTCAGCTCTTGCTGAGGATGAGATTGGCAACTGCCCTGAGTGCTTAGCAATGATTGTTCGATGACTCACTCAATAGTTGTTGAAGCAGACGGTGGTTCTAGGGGAAACCCAGGGCCTGCTGGCTCAGGTGCTGTTCTAATTGATTCGGCTAGCGGCGCTATCTTGGCTGAAATTGCTTTGTTTATTGGAGTTGCTACCAACAACGTCGCTGAATATCGTGCAGTGCTTGCCGCTATAGAAGTTGCTAACGAGATTGCACCGGATGCATCAATACTTGTTCGAATGGATAGCAAGCTTGTTGTTGAGCAAATGTCTGGTCGTTGGAAAGTAAAGAACGAAGGCATGCAGGATCTATCTGTTGCCATGAAGGCAGCAATAGGTTCAAGAAAAGTAATCTTCGAATGGATTCCACGCGAGCAAAACACTAGAGCTGACGCATTGGCAAATGAAGCCATGGATGCTGAAAGTAGTGTGGTTCGTAAATACATCGGCTCGCCCGACACTTCAACAATTGATGTTGTCACTTCCTCATCTAAGCCTGCAGCTGCAGATCTCGAATACAACCCGGAATTACCAAGTTCGGTGCGGGCACCTAGAAACGTTTCGAAGAAACTCACCACAATCATTTTGGTTCGTCACGGCCGCACTCATCTGACAGAGACACACAAAATCTCTGGACGTGGTGGGGAAGACCCTCAATTATCTGAAGTTGGAAGAGAAGATGCCAATAAGGCAGCGATTCAACTATCTCTTGTTGGTCTATCAGGTATTCATGCAAAGGTTGTCGCACCAACTGTAGTTGTGAGTTCACCGATTGCAAGAGCGCTGGAGACCGCGACAATCATTGCTAAGAAATTGGGCATTCCGCTTGAAACTCATGAAGACATTGCAGAGATAGCTTTTGGTGACTGGGATGGTCATACCAACCAAGAGGTGGCAGCTAAGTGGCCTGAACTTTATGATGCTTGGCGAGGAGATGTGAGCATTTCACCTCCTGGCGGTGGAGAGTCTCTTGAAGAGTTCGATGTTCGAGTAAACAACGGTATTTCCGAGATTTTGGCTAAGCACGAGGGCAAAACAGTCATAGTTGTAGCCCATGTCATGCCGATTAGAGGTTTTATTCGAAAGGCAATTGACGCTAACTGGCCTTCATACTGGCGAACCAGCATCGCTCCTTGTTCTATCAGTGTGATCCGTTTCTGGGGAGATGAGGCTGCAGAAATATCAGTAGTGAATCAAACCAATCACCTCTAAGGGTTTCTAGTCTTAGTCTTCTCCATTACTCTTGTCTTGGAAGGGTCGGCTAGACGGTCGCGGTAGCGCAAGCTAACGAGGAACGTCCGGGCTCCAAATAGCAGAGTGGTGGGTAACACCCACTCGGTGTAAACCGCAAGAAAGTGCAACAGAGAGTAGACCGCCACGTAAGTGGTAAGGGTGAAACGGTGGTGTAAGAGACCACCAGCGTCTTAGGTAACTAGGGCGGCTAGGTAAACCTCGCTCGGAGCAAGGTCATACAGAAGGCGTTTGAGAGCAGCTAGTTCGAGTCTTCGGGTAGACCGCTTGATGGCATTGGTAACAATGTCGCTAGATAGATGGCCGTCACCGAAAGGTACAGAACCCGGCGTATCGGCCGACCCCTCCACTAATCAATCGTGTGTTTTTTAGCCCAGTAGGCTGCGCCAAGAATTCCAGCGCTGTTTCTATTGGTGGCAGGCACAATCTTGGTCTTTAGTTTTAGTAGTGGTAGGAACATTTCGTGTTCTTTTGAAACTCCACCACCAACAATGAAAAGATCAGGTGTGAGATATGCCTCTAGCTTTGAGTAATACTTTTGCAGACGTTTAGCCCATTGCTCCCAGCTAAGTTCGTCTCGTTCTTTAGCCGAATAAGCCGCTTTAGATTCATAGTCGATGCCATCTATTTCTAAGTGCCCTAACTCTGCATTAGGAATCAGTTTGCCGTTGTAAATCAAAGCTGTTCCGATTCCAGTGCCAAGAGTTGTCATCACAACTAAGCCTTTTACATTCTTGGCTGCGCCATACTTCGCTTCAGCAAGTCCTGCTGCATCGGCATCATTTAGTACGTGCACGGTGCGCTTTAGTTCTTTTTCGAATAGTCGATCCGCATCTAGATTGATCCACTCAGAAGAGACGTTTGCAGCTGACTTTGTTACACCGGCTTTGACTACAGCTGGGAAACAAATTCCTACTGGCAACCCTTCTGCTTTAGGCAGGCGAGCAATTAGATCTCTAAGAGTATGTGCAATGTCTTTAGGTGTGCCGCCTTCAGGGGTGGCGTATCTAAGTCTCTCGCTTAGTAACTTCCCTGACTTGACATCAACTAATGCACCTTTGATTCCGGTGCCACCAATATCAATTCCGATTGCTCTTTTAGCCATTTGCTTCTCCTTATGCCAATGTCAATATCTCGGCACCTGTTTTAGTTACAACAAGTGTGTGTTCAAACTGTGCGGTAATGCTCTTATCTTTTGTTACAACGGTCCAACCGTCAGGCCACATTTCCCAAGTATGTGTGCCTAGAGTCAACATCGGTTCAATGGTGAAAACCATTCCTTCTTGCATCTCATCGTCATACATTGGGGCTGAGTCGTAATGGGGAATGACTAATCCGCTGTGAAAGCTCTCACCGATACCGTGACCAGTGAAATCCCTAACCACCCCATAACCAAAGCGTTTGGCGTATGACTCTATGGCTCGACCAATCAGGTTTACTGATCGACCAGGGGCAACAACAGAGATTCCTCTAGCTAGCGCTTCTCTGGTTCTTTCAACTAGCAAAGCAACTTCTGGTTTGACTTCACCTACTAGGAATGTCTGGTTGCTATCGCCGTGGTAGCCATCAATGTATGCCGTGATGTCAATGTTCACTATGTCGCCGTCAACTAGTTCAGTGTCATCAGGAATACCGTGACAAATGACCTCATTGATGGAGGAACAGATTGATTTTGGATATCCTCGATAGCCAAGGGTGGAGGGGTACGCTCCGTTATCAATGATGAATTGATGTGCTATCTTGTCAAGTTGGTCTGTAGTTATGCCTGTTTTTGCATTCTGACCAACTAGTTCAATTGCTTGGGCGGCGATTTTGCCAGCACGCCTAATCTTTTCAATTTGTTCAGAAGTTTTTACATCTGTGCCAAGAAACTTAGCTGGTGCGCTCTTTCCAACATATTCAGGTTTGACTATGGATGCTGGAACATCAAGTCTGGGGGAGATGCGACCAGGAATAAGGTTTCCAGTCTTCGCATCTCTAGGCATAACTCCATACTAGGTAGGTACCCTGTGTATGCTCAGAAGTGAAACGCATGAGGAGCAAACAAATTAGCGAAGAGCAGAAGCCTGAGTTCTGGTTTAACACCAAAACCATGAGCGTTGAGGATGGTAAACAAGCGTTAGCCCTTTATCGCATCGGCCCATTTGCCAGTCTTGAAGAGGCTAAGAATGCTCTACAAACACTCAAGTCAAGAAGTGATGCCTGGCTTGAGGAAGAAAGCGAAGAAAACAAGTAGCCAGCTGGCTATTCGTGCGAGTTTGCCTCGCTAGGGAAAATACCTTGAGCTACTTCTTCTCGATAACTACTAGCAGCTTTCAAAAGATCTGTTCGAAGGTCGGCATACTGCTTGACGAACTTACGAGGCTTGCCTGGGTAAAGTCCAGCAAAGTCAGTCCAAACTAAAATCTGTCCATCAGTTCCTGCGCCTGCTCCAATACCGATGGTCGGAATGGACAGTAGCTTGGTTATTTGACTAGCGAGGCTAGCTGGTACTAATTCCAAAACAACAGCGAATGCGCCTGCTTCCTGCACAGCCAGGGCATCATCAATGAGATCTTGCGCTGAGTCGCCTCGTCCCTGAACCTTAGCGCCACTTAGTGAATGCACACTCTGTGGTGTGAAACCTACGTGAGCCATTACTGGAATTCCAGCAGTTACTAGTGCTTTAATCTGTGCTGTGCTTCTAAGCCCGCCTTCAAGTTTTACAGCGCTTGCACCAGATAGTTTCATTATCCGAATCGCGTTAGCCAAAGCATCTTCTGGTCCAGATTCGTAACTGCCAAACGGCATATCTACTACAACCAGTGCTCGCTTGGCTGCTCTACTTACTGCCCTTCCAAACGGAATCATTTCATCAACGGTGATAGGCAATGTGGTTTCGTACCCCAATACATTGTCAGCAGCAGAATCTCCGACCAGCAGAACATCAATACCAGCTTCATCGAAAATGCCACTGGTTAGAGAGTCATAAGAGGTAAGGCAAGAGTCTATCGCGACCAAAAGCCATACCGGTAATCTTCGGGCCGATTGCTGATTGACGTCGCTTCCACTCTGATCTATCAACCAGAGTTAGGACCTTGTTGACCATTGCTTCATCAAATCCATATCCAACAATCTCAGCCGAAGACTTTCTTCTATTTACGTACGCATCCAGAATCGCATCCAACACATCGTAGGGAGGCAGTGAATCTTGATCAACCTGGTTCGGTCTTAGTTCTGCCGAAGGTGCCTTATCGATTGAGTTTTGTGGGATAGGTTCAATCTCTCCACGACCCTTGGCATATTCGTTGCGCCATCTAGCTAATTCCCAAACCAAAGTCTTTTCAACATCTTTGAGTGGGTTGTAGCCACCTACAGTGTCACCGTAGATAGTGGAGTAACCAACAGCAAGTTCTGTCTTGTTACCGGTTGTCAAAGTCAGGTGGCCATCCTTGTTGCTCAGTGCCATCAAGATGACACCGCGAACGCGAGCTTGCAGATTTTCGACAGACAAACCTTCTAGTGCTAGTTGGTTTTCGAAAGGGGTAACCAAATCTGCAATAGCTTGCACCTGATAGTTCATTCCTCTGCGATTAGCTAAATCTAAAGCGTCGTCTTTGGAATGTTCAGATGAGTAAATGCTAGGCATTGATACTCCATAGACATTTTCTGGACCAATGGCATCAGCTGCAATGGTGGCACAGATTGCAGAGTCAATTCCGCCACTTAGCCCAAGAACAACTGATTTGAACCCATTCTTCTGCACGTAGTCTCTAAGGCCTAAGACCAAAGCGTTCCAGGTTTGCCAGTTGTCATTTGGTTTAGTTAGATGATGCTCATCAACTACTTTCAAATCATCTTTAGCTTCAATGTCAATGCAAACTAGATCAGTTTTGAACTGCTTGAGTCTGGCAACCATTCTTGCCCTGCGATCAACCATGATGCTGTCACCGTCAAAGACCAAATCATCTTGACCGCCAACAAGATTCACGTAAGCAGCTGCGCAGCTGTGCTTCTTGGCAAGATCTGAAACAAGTTTCAACCTGGTGTCATCTTTATCTATTTCGAAAGGTGATCCGTTCAGAATTAGTGCTACATCGGTATTGGCTTTGCCAAGTTCTGAAACAGGACCACCTGCTTGCCAAATGTCTTCGCAGATAACAATGGAAAACTTCAAGCCTTTGTGTTCAAAAGTCAGCAGGTCATTACCTGAGACGAATGTTCGATACTCATCAAAGACTGAGTAGTTAGGCAGATGATGCTTGGCGTAGCGGCCTACAACTTCTCCCGCCAGTAGAACAGAGGCTGTGTTGTGAGCTATTGCCCAACCGGTCTGATCTTGAGCAGAAGCCATTGAAGGGTGTCCCAGCACTACAGCGATGTGGCCCAGATTCTTGCTCTTGAGTTCACTTGCTAGATTCCGAACAGCAAGTTCAGCGTCAAGAATGAATGATTCCCTGGTAGCAAGGTCTTCGATTGGGTATCCAGTTGCGGACATTTCGCCGAAAACGACTATATCTGCGTTTCTCTTGGCAGCTAGTTCAACCACTGCAAGAATGCCAGCCATATTGCCCTTAATGTCACCAACGATTGGGTTGGTTTGAGCTAGGGCTAGGCGAACGTTAGGCATAACCACTAGCCTAGTAGGAGGTAATTGAAAGGTTTTTTCACATGGATAAGCAACGGGATTTCGTACTTCGTACGATCGAAGAACGAAACGTCAAGTTTGTAAGGCTTTGGTTCACAGACGTGGCTGGAACCCTCAAATCCGTTGCTATCGCACCTGCCGAGATTGAAGGTGCTTTTGCTGAAGGTATTGGCTTCGATGGCTCTGCTATTGAAGGACTTTCGCGCTCTTACGAGGCAGACATGCTTGCTCAGCCTGATCCTTCAACCTTCCAGATTCTTCCTTGGCGCGGTGAAATTGAGCCGACTGCTCGTATGTTCTGCGATATCACAACCCCAGATGGTATTCCAGCTGCTGCTGACCCAAGAAACGTACTTCGTAGAGCATTGGATAAGGCCGCCAGCATGGGCTTTTCCTTCTACATTCACCCTGAGATTGAGTTCTACCTTCTAAAGTCTTCACAGATAGGCCCTGAAGGCCCAGTACCGGTCGATAAGGCTGGTTACTTCGACAATGTGCCTGGTGGAACCGCTAATGACTTCAGAAGAAGAGCGGTAAACATGCTGGAACAATTAGGCATCTCAGTTGAGTTCAGCCACCACGAGGGTGGTCCAGGTCAGAACGAGATCGACCTTCGTTATGCCGATGCTTTGACCATGGCAGATAACATCATGACTTTCAGAACTGTTATCAAGGAAGTAGCTATTGAGCAGGGCGTATACGCAACATTCATGCCTAAGCCATTTACTGAGCACCCAGGTTCTGGAATGCACACCCACATGTCACTTTTCGAAGGTGACACCAATGCGTTCTATGACCCATCCGGCGAGTACCACATGTCTAAGACTGCTAAAGCGTTCATGGCAGGTATCCTGCGTCACGCTCCAGAAATCACTGCTGTTACAAACCAGTTCGTGAACTCCTATAAGAGACTCTGGGGTGGAGGTGAAGCTCCTTCATTTGTTTGCTGGGGTCACAACAACCGTTCTGCATTGATTCGTGTTCCGCTATACAAGCCAAACAAGGGAAACTCAGCACGTATCGAATACCGTGCTATTGATTCAGCGGCTAACCCTTACCTTTCTTACGCACTATTGCTATCAGCAGGTCTTAAGGGAATTGAAAATAACTACGAGCTTCCTGCTGAAACTGAAGATAACGTTTGGGATCTATCTGATTCAGAGCGTAGAGCTATGGGTATCCAAGCACTTCCGCAGAGCCTAGATCACGCTATTCGTTTACTTGAAGAGTCAGAACTAGCAGCAGAAGTTCTAGGTGAGCAGGTATTCAGTTACGTTCTTGCTAACAAGCGCAAGGAGTGGAGCGACTACCGCGCTCAGGTCACGCCTTACGAATTGAAGACCAACCTCGAAGTTCTCTAATGGCTACAGCAAGATCTTCAGGCTCGCTTGCGGGTCTTGCCAAGTATGGATTTGTTGATCTCGATGGAACAATCGCCAAACTCGATGAATTAGTTTCACTGGTTGGAGATACTGGACGATCAGCACTGGCAGCGCTTAGTAAGTCAGCCAGTCCAGACCAAGCACTCGATGGTCTTATTCTGCTATCTAGGGAAAACAAATCAGCAGTCAAGAAACTTCTTGGTAAAGAAGAATCTGCACTTAGGTTAGCTAAGCTACTTGGCGCATCATCAGCACTATCAGATTTCGTTTCTCTAAATTCATTTGCGCTCAAAGAATTTGAGAAAGAACAAAAGGTAATAAGCAAAACCGAATATGTTCAGGTGCTTCTGGGCTCTATTGCTGATTCCAAACTCTCTTTCGCCAATCAAGTAACTAATCTTCGCAAGGCTTATCGACTAGAACTGACCAAGATTGCTATCTTCGATGTTTCCTCCAGTGACCCAGCAAGTGTGCAACCTAGAGTGTCTCTAGCGTTAGCTGATTTAGCTGCAGCAGCCCTTGAAGCAGGTTTAGAAATAGCCCGTCGAGAACTGACTATGTCAACCGACTATGGAGTTTTCACAGCAGAAGAAGTTGCAGCTACAAAGCTTGCGGTTATTGGAATGGGTAAAGGTGGGGCTGGAGAGCTGAACTACATCAGCGACGTTGATGTGATCTTCGTTGCTGAATCTTCTGATGAGAATCTTGAAACCTCCAGAATGCTAGAGGTTGCAACCAAACTGGCAACCAGAATGATGCGTGCGATGGATAGCACCAATCCTGAACCAGCGCTATGGCAGGTTGATGCCAACCTTAGACCTGAAGGTAAGGCAGGCGCTTTAGTTCGAACCCTAGAATCACATGCGAGTTACTACTCGCGTTGGGCTGAGAACTGGGAGTTCCAGGCTCTGCTCAAGGCTAGACCAATGGCGGGAGATATCAACCTAGGTGCTGCTTACTTTGAAGCAATGAACCCTTTGGTATGGCAGTCAACGCAGCGAGAAAACTTTGTTGAGTCAGTTCAAAAGATGAGAGAGCGGGTTAGTGGAAACATCCCTGCTGATGAAGTTGACCGACAAATCAAACTAGGTCCAGGAGGCTTACGAGACATCGAATTTACGGTTCAACTATTGCAGTTAGTCCACGGTCGAAGTGATGACACTGTTCGTTCACCTGACACGCTTAGTGCCATCGAAGAGCTTTCTCGCGGCGGGTATATCGGCAGAGCAGAAGCGGCAGAGTTTTCTTCACACTATAAGTTCCTAAGAGTTCTCGAGCATCGAATCCAGATGTCAAAGATGCGTAGAACTCACTTGATGCCGGTTGAAGAAAACGAACAACGAGCCTTAGCAAGATCTGTGAACCTCGAATGGACTGCTGTTGATCTTCTAGCTCGCTGGTCTGAGGTCAAACTGCAAGTTCGTGCATTGCACCAGAGAATCTTCTATCGTCCTCTACTAGCAGCCGTATCAAAAGCTAGCGATGGGCTTGAGCTTTCTAATGAGCAAGCATCTGATCGTCTAACCGCTATCGGTTACCTGAACCCAGAAGGCGCTTTACAACACATCAGAGCACTAACCTCAGGATTATCTAGAAGAGCCCAGATTCAAAGACAACTACTTCCAGTGCTTCTGCAATGGTTCTCTGAGGGCACTGATCCAGATTCAGCACTTCTCGCGTTTAGACGTTTGAGTGAAAACCTAGGTGAATCTCACTGGTATCTGAGAATGCTTAGAGATAGTTCAGGAGCAGCAGAGCGACTAAGCATCGCACTATCTAACAGCCGCTTAGCAACCGCTCTTCTAGAGCTAATACCTGAAGGCGCTGCCTGGTTTGAAGAGCCAGAGGCTCTTAGGCCAGCTTCACTAGAAGATCTAAATGAGCAATCAGAGTCACTTGCTGCCAGACGCACAGACATCGATGAGTTGGCTAAAGCCATTAGACACATCCGCAGGAGAGAAACTCTTCGCTTGTCCTTAGGTTCGGTAGTCGGTGAGCTAAACATCTCTCAGGTATCACAGGGCCTATCTGATCTATCCGAATGGTATTTACGTGCACTAACCCATGCAGTTGTCACCTCGCATCAGGAAAAGGGTGAGTGCTCAAAGGATGTACTTGATTTTGGAATCGTTGCCATGGGCCGCTTCGGCGGTCAAGAGCTTGGGTTTGGTAGCGATGCTGACGTGATGTTTGTTTATCGATTGGTTGATAGCGAAGAGTTTGAAGCAGCACAGAAGTCTGCTGAGAAAGTTATCTCAGAACTTCATCGTCTAGTTAAAGATCCACAGCTTGAGTTTGAAATA
>JAPLAJ010000122.1 GCA_026393335.1 Rhodoluna sp.
GGCCCTGTACATTTAGGACCGCTAAAGCCTGGGCAAACCAGATTGCTAAGTAAAGTTGAAGTTGGTGCTTTGTTGAAATCTGCTGAAGGTAAACAACAAAGAGCACCTAGACCGAAGTCCAAAGGCGGGCCAACAATCAAAGCCAAGCCGAAAGGACGTAAAAGTGGCGTATAGAGCAATCCGTGGAGCAATTCAATTAGATTCTGATGAGCGTGAGCATCTGCTCAAGCTAACTGCTGAGCTGATCTCTAAAATGATGCACGCTAACAATCTGCACACAGATCAACTCATCTCAATCCTCTTCACAGCAACACCAGATATCACTTCTGAGTTTCCTGCACTAGCTGCTAGAGAACTCGGTATCGGTGATGTTCCGTTGATGTGCTTTGTTGAAATGAATGTAACTGGCTCTCTGCCAAGAGTAATCAGGGTGATGATTAATGCAGAGTTTGATACTCCAAGATCTCAAGTTCAGCACATATACCTAAGAGGCGCGGCAGCTCTGAGATTGGACATCGCTCAGTGAATGCCAGAACCAAAGGTCAAATACACATCATTGGGGCTGGCTTACTAGGAACCAGCATTGGGTTATCCCTGCGCAACCTAAATGTCGATGTCTCGTTAGAAGATTCTTCACCAGCTGTGCAGTCACTGGCTATCGATTTTGGTGCTGGGAGAAATATTGCACCAGAAGACAAGGTGTCTTTAGTTGTAGTTTGTGTACCGCCTGATGTGAGCGCGAAGACAATCATCTCCGCATTGGATAGATTTCCTGAAGCAATTGTTACCGATGTGGCAAGTGTTAAGGCAGCAATTCTTGATGAAGTTAGTTCCTCTGCAGCAGACTCCTCCAGATATGTGGGCTCTCACCCTATGGCTGGTAGAGAAAAAGGTGGAGCACTATCGGGAAGACCAGACTTATTTGTTGGCAGACCCTGGGTTATCACAGTTGAGGAAAGCACTCAAGATAATGCTGTAAACGTTGTTGAGTCTTTAGCACTAGACCTAGGTGCGACAACACTTCGTTTGTCAGCCAAGGAGCACGATAGAGCTGTTGCACTTATCTCACACACTCCACAAGTTATATCCAGTCTTCTCGCCTCTAGATTGGTTGAAGCCGATGACTTTGATCTAGCACTAGCTGGTCAAGGAGTTAGAGATACCACTCGTATTGCAGCAAGTGATCCAAAACTTTGGTTGCAAATACTTTCAATGAACTCACAACAGCTTCTTCCAGTGCTGAAAGAGTTTCAAGAGGAATTAGCTGAAGTTGTATCTGCTTTGGAAAATGTTCATGGTTCAGGATCATTAGCAAAAATAGGTAATGCTCTTGAAAGAGGTAATCAAGGGATTGCCAGATTGCCTGGAAAGCATGGCACGAGAAATACCGCTTACTCACAGGTTGTTGTAATGATTGATGACAAACCAGGGGAGCTTGCAAGACTGTTCACTGAAGTTGGAGCTGCTCAAGTCAACATCGAAGATATCAAACTCGATCACGCTACAGGAGCTCAAGTTGGTCTTGTTGAGCTATCTGTCATACCAGCTGCTGAAGAGAAGCTAATTGCAACCCTTAGAACCAATGGCTGGAAGCTAGCCGGCTAAATGCATATCGTGGCTATCGATGGACCTGCAGGTTCTGGTAAATCTAGTGTCAGCAAGGCTTGTGCTAAAGCGCTTGGCTTTGGCTATCTAGATACGGGAGCTGCCTATCGGGCTTTGACCTACGCAATCCAAAATCTAGGCCTTATAGTCACGCAGAGATCCGCAGATCAAATAGCAACTGATTTTCAATATTCAATTTCCCTAAACCCGAATGACTATTGGGTTAAAGTTGGCGAACTTGATCTAACCTATGAGATTAGAAGCCCTGAAGTTGGCGCTGGCGTTAGTGAATTTGCTGTTTTGCCTCAAGTTCGTCAGTTTATGTTGAACCTAACTAGATCCTTAGTTGAATCATCAGGGCTGCAAGGGGTACTCGTTGAAGGGCGAGATATCACTACAAAGGTATTCCCAGAGGCTAAAACTCGCATTCTGCTAACTGCCAGTGAAGAAGTTAGACTAGGAAGACGTTCCGCAGAACTTCCAGAAGGCACCATAGTTGCCGACCAAGTTACCAAACGTGACCAAAACGACTCAAAGGTAGTGGATTTTCTCGTGCCCGCCGAAGGAGTAATTCTGGTGGATTCATCGGAACTCGATTTTGACCAAACTGTGAGAGCGATAACTGCTCTTGTAGTAAATAAATAGGTAGAGGCAATGATGGACGAACAAGAATTTAATGAAGAAGGGCTTGACCCTGCGTTCATTGAACGTCTTAGCTCAATCACAACTGAGGAAGAAGAGGCACGAGTCAATGCACTTCGTGTTGGACTTGCTGACTACGACCTAGATGAAGATGACATTCAAGTTCTCGAGCAAATTGGAGCAGCCGATGGCACGCCGGTTCTTCTTCCCGCTCTTCCTGTTTTAGCAATCGTCGGCCGACCTAATGTTGGTAAATCCGCTTTGGTGAACAGAATCATCGGTAGGCGAGAGGCTGTTGTTGAAGACAAGCCAGGTGTAACCAGAGATCGAGTTTCCTATAAAGCCGAATGGAACGGTCGCAAGTACACACTTGTCGATACCGGTGGTTGGGAACCAGATGCCAAGGGTATTGATAAGTCCGTAGCCCTTCAGGCTGAAATTGCCGTTGAGCTAGCAGATGCCGTTTGTTTCGTGGTTGATGCAACCGTTGGGCCTACAGCTACTGACGAACGTGTAGTCAAAATGCTTCGTGCAAGTAAGAAGCCAGTTTTTCTTCTTGCTAACAAAGTCGACGATGAGCGAATGGAAGCAGAAGCTGCATCACTTTGGTCACTTGGCTTGGGTGAGCCACATCCAGTTTCAGCATTACACGGCAGGGGAGTAGCTGATGTGCTGGACAAAGTTATTGCTGCCCTTCCAGAAATATCTGCTGTTGCTAAACAAGAATTTGGTGGACCTCGAAGAGTTGCCATCATTGGTCGCCCAAATGTCGGTAAGTCATCGCTACTAAACAAAGCAGTTGGTTCTGAGCGCGCAGTTGTAAACGATCTTGCTGGAACCACCAGAGATCCAGTGGATGAGCAAGTTGAGCTTGGTGGAAAAGTATGGCGGTTTATTGATACTGCCGGTATTCGCCGCAGAGTTCATTTGGCTCAAGGCGCTGACTTCTATGCTTCTCTAAGAACTGCTTCAGCTTTGGAAAGAGCTGAAGTTGCGGTGGTAGTTCTTGATGTAACCGAAAAGATTAGCGAAGCCGACATTCGAATAGTTGATATGGCACTTGAATCAGGGAGAGCAATAGTTCTTGCCTTTAACAAGTGGGACAACTTAGATGAAGATCGCAGAGAGATTCTTGAGCGTGAAATTGAACAAGATCTAGCTCACGTAGCTTGGGCACCTAGAGTGAACATTTCAGCTAAAACTGGTCGTCACTTAGAAAAGCTAGTCCCAGCGCTAGAAGTATCCCTCGACTCTTGGGACACCAGAATTCCAACCGGTAAGTTGAATGCCTTCGTCCAGGAACTAGCTATGGAGTTCCCTCACCCTGTTCGTGGTGGTAAGCAGCCTAGAATCCTTTTCGCCACTCAAGCCAGCTCTCGTCCGCCTAAGTTTGTCCTTTTTACAACTGGATTCTTGGACCCAGGGTATAGAAGATTTATCATAAGAAGACTTCGCGAGACCTATGGTTTCGAAGGAACCCCAATTGAACTTGGTATGCGAGTTAGGGAAAAGCGTAAGCGCTAAAGAACTAAAGTAGTAATCAAACCAAGCAGCTTTTTAGCTAGCGAGTAGGAAACAATGGCTGACAACAATCTTCATTTGAGCGATAAAGTGCTCACTTGGCCCAATGCCTTGAGTGCTCTGCGGTTAGTGCTTGTTCCTGTGTTTTTCTGGCTAATTCTCATTGATGAAAACCTCTTGGCTTTTACCTTGCTTGCTATTTCCAGCTTTACCGATTGGTTGGATGGCTATTTAGCCAGAAAGCTCAACCAGATGACAAGGCTTGGGCAGCTTTTAGATCCGGCAGCCGACAGACTCTTCATTTTGGCCTCGCTTCTTGGTTTGGCGATGACCGACAAGGTGCCTTGGTGGCTGGTTGTGGTTATTGTTGGGCGAGATTTTGTGCTGTTCTTCACCTTGCCAATCCTTGCTCAGGTGGGCTATGGGCCACTACCTGTGAACTACTCAGGAAAGGCGGGCACTTTCGCTCTGCTGTATGCCTTCCCACTGATGTTGCTGCCTAATGTTTTACCTGAGCAATGGTCGATAGTTATCTACCCACTGGCCTGGGGCTTTGCCTTTTGGGGTATCTGGATGTACTGGTGGGCTGGCGGCATCTATTTACGACAGGTTTATAACATCCGAAAATCAGCTAGGTCAACCTCAAGTATTCTTATCTCTAAGAAGGAGAGTAAGTGAACGAGTTTGGTGGCCACAAGTCCTCAGGTCAGGGCGATGAAATCGATGCCACTCGCACCTTCTCTGAAGACCTGCTACCAATTGATGCCAATTCGCTAAGCGAAGAGGAACAACTCGCGGTTGATTCACTTCCTTCAGGCAACGCTTTACTCATTGTCAGAAGAGGTCCTAACAAGGGTGCCCGATTCTTGCTTGATGCAGATCAAATCTCTATCGGCCGTCACCCTAACGCAGATATTTTCTTAGACGATGTCACTGTCTCACGCAAACACTCTGAAGTTGCTAGATCAGGCAATGTTTTCACAATCAAAGACTTAGCTTCACTTAATGGAACCTACTTTGAAGGCGCGAGAGTAGATTCTGCAGAACTTTTCAATGGTGCAGAAGTTCAGGTAGGAAAGTACCACTTCACTTTCTACTCATCAAAGAAAGATGCATAGCAATGGCAACTAGCGAAGCGTCGAATCTTTTTGGGCCTAGGGCATCCAAGCTCTCTACCATTGGTCGAGTTATTGAGTTGCTTAGTCCAGATTTTCCTGACCTAACTCCGTCAAAGATTAGATTCCTTGAAGAGCAAGGCTTGATTATTCCTCACAGAACTGAATCTGGTTATCGTAAATTTGATGACTCACACATTGAAAGAGTCAAATTAGTTCTAGAGCTGCAAAGAGATAAGTTTCTTCCGCTACGAGTTATCAAGACATACCTAGATGATCTTGATTCTGGCAAGCAACCGACGCTACCAACAGCCACCAGACGTCCAAGCGTCAATCGAAAGTTCAGCAAACTAGAACTTATTGCCGAATCTGGCATCAATGAAACTTTGTTGGCAGAAGCTCAAGCCATTGCCCTTATCTCAAACGAACCTTTTGAGTTCAGCGATATTGAAATTGCACGTTCGCTTATGCAGCTCTCTCGCTTCGGTATTTCTGCTCGCCACATTCGAGGCATCAAAACTGCAGCCGACCGGGACCTTGGAATCATCCAGGGAGTGGTGGCTAGCATCAAAAAGCAACGTGACCCAGCTGCTAAATCCCGTGCAGCCTCCTACGCTGGCGAGATCGAGTCTCATTTTGCTTTGATTCGAGCGGAGCTTATTCGCTCGGTTATCGATAAAATCGATTAGCGCGACACGCCGAAGAAGAATATTAACCACTGTAAGTCGTAGGTAGCAGCAAGAATTAAGAAAAGGTTCAATCTCTAGTTGAACTTTAGACACCCTGAGAGGAGGCCAGAATGGAAGAGAACCAAGAGCAATCAAAGCCAACAACTGATGAAGTCACTACCGAAACTGGCCGAATCATTCTTAGCGAGGCTAGCGAATTCGCTTACCTCCAGGACGAACTCTTTTCCGAGGCTCAACCTTGGCATGATCCAAAAGTTGGCTACCGTGGAAACTCTGCAGCTAGTGCTGCTGGTATCAGTTATCGCCAGCTCGACTACTGGGACAGCACTGCACTGGTTCAGCCAAGTGTTAGGGGAGCGACCGGTTCCGGTTCGCAAAGACTTTACTCTTTCAGAGACATTCTTGTTCTAAAGCTAGTCAAGCGACTACTAGACGCTGGGGTTTCACTGCAGCAAATTAGAAAAGCCGTCGGTGAACTAAGACGCGCAGGCATTGGCGATCTAGCCAAGATTACTTTGATTTCAGATGGCGCAAAAGTTTATCTCTGCACCTCAGGAGATCAGGTCATTGACCTAATCGATAAAGGCCAGGGTGTTTTTGGTATCTCTGTTGGTCGAGTACTTGGTGAAGTTGAAGCAACTTTGAGCTCCATTGATCCTTCTTACCTGGAAGAAATGGACGAACTAACTCTTCGTCGTTTGAACAAAAAAGCTATCTAGTTAGTCTTCTTCACGACTTTGCTCAGCGAAAGCTTTGAGCTGTTTGCGAGTCATGGTCTGTCGCAATACTTCATTCCACTTATCTTGATATTCAGCGGATACCGGTTCTGCATTAACCATTTCAATTCTTGGTGCGGATACTTCTTCTGGTTCTTTAGCTCTTCTAGCTATCACGGGAGTGGCTGAGCCAATCTCTCTGGTTCGCTTAGCGTGTCTGTTTCTAGAGCTTGCCTTGCGATTTGACTCAAGTCTGCGCATGTCTTCGGAGGCAAAAGACTCTTGGGCTTGCTCTAGCAGGGAATCAAATTTAATCGCAATTTTTGCAGCACTTTGACCTGGCCAAGAGTGGATAGATCTGCCGGCACCTTGAGATTGTTGGACAGCTGACTTTTCTTCAAATGCTGGGCTAAGTAGGTACTCACCATATGTCTCTTCGAGTTCGTTGACTCGATACTGGTGTTCTGCCACACTCGGGCGAAGCCGGTTGACGACAATGCCAAACATAGATACTTGTCGGTTGACACTTCTACGAAGCTCAGTGAACGCTTTCATTGCGTTCTCAATTCCCAACAGAGAATTGAAGGATGGCTCGGTTACTAACAGGACTCTATCGCTAGCCACCCAAGCCATTCTGGTCAAAGCACTCATGCTGGGAGGGGTGTCAATGATGACCAGGTCGTAGTCAGCCTCAATCTTGGAGATTGCCTGCTCGAGGTTCCATAGTGACTTGAAAGTGGGCTTGGTGTTGTTCTGGAGATTCAATCTTGGGTTGGCGGCCATGACGTCTAAGCGACCTGTCTGTCCCTTAGCCCAAGATGAGGCTACAATTGCTTTCAACACAGAGTTGTGTCGGGGCTTTTTGAGGACTTCAGCTGCTGAGTGTTCAAATTCCCCAACCGCACCTAAACCATTGCTAGCGTTGCATTGGGGATCTAAGTCGATCACCAAAGTTCTAAGGCCCTTAGCCATGGCGGCAGAGGCAAGACCCAAAGTTATAGTGGTCTTACCAACTCCGCCCTTAAGGGCACTAACGCTTAACACATGCACCCGTCTAGGCTACCTTTTGATTTATGTGCAAGCCACTATTTAGTCCGTTTGCCTTTAGTTAGGAACTCGTGTTCAAAAAGATTTTGGTCGCCAATCGAGGCGAGATAGCCATTAGAGCGTTCCGCGCTGCCTATGAACTAGGGGCTAAGACCGTAGCCGTATTTGCGTACGAGGATAGAAACTCATCCCATCGCCTAAAGGCCGATGAGGCTTACCAAATCGGTGAAATTGGACACCCTGTTCGTGCTTACCTAGATGTTGACGAGATCATCAGGGTTGCCAAAGAGTGTGGTGCCGACGCTATTTACCCAGGCTATGGATTCCTATCCGAGAACCCACACCTTGCAGAAGCTGCCAAAGCCAATGGAATTGTGTTTATTGGTCCTGGTTCGCATGTTCTAGAACTTGCCGGTAACAAAGTTAACGCTAAGGAAGCTGCCATTGCAGCAAATGTTCCTGTTCTAAAATCATCTATTCAATCAGCCGACATTGACGAACTTGTTAAAGCATCAGTTGGTTTTGGATTTCCGCTATTCGTTAAAGCAGTTGCCGGCGGCGGTGGCCGAGGTATGCGTAGAGTTGCCGAAGATTCAGAACTTAGATCAGCTCTTGGTGAAGCTATGCGTGAAGCAGAAAGTGCTTTTGGCGATGCCAGAGTATTCCTTGAGCAGGCTGTGCTTCGACCTAGACACATTGAAGTTCAGATTCTTGCTGATAGCCAAGGTAATGTAGTTCACCTTTTTGAACGTGACTGCTCTGTGCAAAGAAGAAATCAAAAGGTAGTTGAAATCGCACCTGCTCCAAATATCGATGAAGCTCTTCGCCAAGCACTTTATAAAGATGCAATTGCTTTTGCTAAACAAATTGGTTATCTGAATGCTGGAACAGTTGAGTTCCTAATTGACACAGTTGGCCCTAATGCAGGTAAGCACGTGTTCATCGAAATGAATCCTCGTATTCAAGTTGAGCACACAGTCACAGAAGAAATTACTGAAGTTGATTTAGTGCAATCACAGATGAGGATTGCAGCAGGGGAGTCGCTAGTTGAACTAGGGCTTACTCAAGACAAAATCGAAATGCATGGTTTTGCCATTCAGTGTCGAATCACTACCGAAGACCCATCAGCGAACTTTAGACCTGACACTGGAAAAATCACTACTTATAGATCTCCAGGTGGAGCAGGTATCCGCCTTGATGGCGGCACAACAGCAACTGGTAGCGAAGTTAGTCCTTATTTTGATTCGCTACTAGTCAAGCTCATCACACGAGGCAGAGACCTTCCAGCAGCTATCAGCCGTGCATCCAGAGCACTCGCTGAATTTAGAATCAGAGGCGTATCAACCAACATCGCCTTCTTGCAAGGAGTGCTATCTGACCCTAGCTTTATCTCTGGTGAACTAAGCACTGCTTTTATTGAAGAAAGACCAGCTCTACTTAGTTCTTATCCATCACTAGATCGTGGAACAAAGATTCTGAATTGGTTAGCTGATGTGACAGTGAACCAGCCTTATGGCACAAGGGGTAACCTCATTTCACCGGCAACTAAGTTGCCAAAAATTGATTTGACCAAACCTGCTCCATCTGGTTCAAGACAGCAATTGCTAGAACTAGGTCCACAAGCTTTCGCTAAGGCTTTGCGTAACCAAGGTCCAGTTGCAATTACTGACACAACATTCAGAGATGCTCACCAATCCCTGTTAGCAACCAGAGTCAGAAGTCGTGACCTTGTGCAGGTAGCTCCCTATGAGGCGAGAATCTTGCACAAACTATTTTCCGTTGAAGCATGGGGAGGGGCTACCTACGATGTGGCTCTTCGTTTCTTAGGTGAAGATCCTTGGGCAAGACTTACCGCACTTCGCTCAGCTATGCCAAACATTTGTATTCAGATGCTTCTGCGCGGACGTAACACTGTTGGTTACACGCCATACCCAGTTGAAGTTACAGATGCGTTTGTTAAAGAGGCAACTGAAGCAGGCGTTGACATCTTTAGAATCTTTGATGCACTAAATGATGTGAATCAAATGATTCCAGCTATTGATGCTGTGCTAAAAACAAAAACGGCAGTTGCCGAAGTTGGTATTTGTTACACCGGTGACCTACTTGATCCTAAAGAAGACCTATACACACTTGATTACTACTTAGATCTTGCTAAACAAATTGTTGCTGCTGGTGCACACATCATCGCAATTAAAGACATGGCAGGACTACTAAGGCCGCAGGCTGCAGCCAAACTAGTTAAAGCTCTTCGAGCGCAGTTTGATGTTCCTGTGCATTTACATACTCACGACACCGCAGGTGGTCAGCTAGCAACTCTGATTGCTGCCATTGATGCTGGTGTGGATGCTGTTGATGTTGCCTCTGCGCCAATGGCTGGAACAACTAGCCAACCATCAGCTTCTGCTCTTGTAGCTGCTCTAGCTAATACCGATAGAGACTCAGGGATTTCTCTGGATGAGATGACAGCTCTTGAACCATATTGGGAAGCTGTAAGAAATGCCTATGCGCCATTTGAGTCAGGACTCTCTGGACCAACCGGTCGCGTTTATAAGCATGAAATTCCAGGTGGTCAGCTAAGTAATCTAAGACAGCAAGCAATCGCTTTGGGATTGGGTAACCAATTCGAACGCGTTGAAGACATGTATGCAGCGGCTAATCAGATCCTCGGTCGTCCGCCTAAAGTCACCCCTTCTTCAAAAGTTGTTGGCGATCTAGCTCTGCACCTAGTTGCCGTAAATGCCGACCCGGCTGACTTTGCTGAAAACCCTCAAAACTATGACATTCCTGATTCTGTGATTGGCTTCATGGCTGGTGAGCTAGGCGACCTACCAGGCGGTTGGCCTGAGCCATTTAGAACCAAGGTCTTGCAAGGTAAGAGCCCTAAGTTTGGGCTGACCGAGGTATCTGCACAAGAC
>JAPLAJ010000092.1 GCA_026393335.1 Rhodoluna sp.
GAAGTCATGAACACCATGGATTTCATAGTCTGAAGATGTTGTGACTAGCGTCTCACCCAACACGAATACCTTGTATAGACCAGAACCAATCATCACAAACACGGTGGTAATAAAGATGTATGTAGGGAAGGCAAATGAAACGCCGGATTCCCTGATACCGCGCAAGTTGATGGCAAAGATAAGCACCAAGAAACCAACAGCCATGTGGACTCTGTAAGGGGCTAGGTCAGGGAAAGCAGAGATCAGGTTATCTGTTCCAGCCGAAATAGACACAGCAACGGTCATCACATAGTCAAGTAGCAGTGCAGCAGCAACTACCAAAGATGCTCCTCGGCCTAGGTTTACCTTGGCAACCTCGTAGTCACCACCACCTGATGGGTATGCCTGAATAACTTTTCTGTAAGACAGAACAATGACCGTCAAAAGCAGTGCGACCATAGCTGCGATGCCGGGAGCGAATGCAAGGAAAGACAAGCCACCTAAACCAAGAATCATGATCAACTCTTGTGGACCATAGGCAACCGAAGACAATGGGTCACTGGCAAAGATCGGAAGAGCAATCTTCTTGGGTAGAAGTTCGCCTTCTAGTCTTTCGTTACGAAGAGCTCGACCTAAGAAGATTCTTCTTAGTGGGTGAGTTTTCATCGCAGCGAGCTTGTCGTGCTCGAACTTGCTTTCAGGCATTAGTGCTTTCTTATTTCTTTAAAGATTCTCCGTGCTTACCGCTAGAGAGTCGGAAGGTGGCAATAAAGCCAAGAAGCAGGAATATTCCAGCAGCTAGTGCTGACCATTTAGTTCCATCGGTAAAGGCATCTTTAGAGGCTTGAATGAAACTCTCTGGAACTCCACCAGCTACCATCCCTGGAATATTTCCTCCAGCTGATTCCACTACAGATGCTGCGAAACCATCCGCAATTCCCTGCGGGGTGCCAAGCTCTGCTAGTTTGGCTAGCAAACTGGACTGCAACTGAGCGAACAAAACCGTACCGAGAACTGCAATACCTAATGCAGAACCAATCTGACGAACAGTGCTCTGTGAACCTGAACCCTGACCAATCTTGTCCATCGGCACATCAACCATGATCACTCCAGTTAGCTGAGCTGTTGCAAGTCCAATACCAACACCGTAGATGAATAGGCAAGGAGCTAGCGGCCCCCAACCAACCTGGTCGTTAGCAAATAAAGCAACACCAATAACACCTAGAAGCTCAAGACCAACACCAATACGAACTGCCATCGCAGGAGCTAGCTTTCCGCTCATAGCTCCACCAACAGCTGATGCTAGGAAAGCACCACCGGCTAGCCACAGCAGAACTAAACCAGAATCAATTGGAGTCAAACCAATTACGTTCTGTAACCAAAGTGGAATTGCAAAAAGAATTCCGAACTCACCCATAGAGATAATTAGTGCAGCAAGAGATCCATTTCTAAATGATGCGACTCTAAATAGGTTTAGATCTAGTAGCACTGGCTTATGCGCTGCTTCACGCTTGTTCTCCCAGAGAACAAAAGCAATAGCGAACAACACAGATAAACCAAGGGCCACAGGGATAGGAGAGATCCCTGGGTTACCCCAAGTCCATGAGCCAACAATGAATTCCTTATTCACTTGCCACCAGCCGTAGTTGCGGCCTTCAATCAGACCAAAGACAAGGGTTAGGAAAAGTCCAATAGATAAAAATGCACCAAGAAGATCAGGAGCACCCGAACGCTTCTCAGCTTTAGATTCGTTCACGAACAATAAGAGACCAGCAACGATAACTAAACCAATAGGAAGGTTGATGCTGAAAGCTAAACGCCAACCATCTGTACCAAAGCTTGTAGCCAACCAACCACCAAGAACAGGACCTAGGGCCACCATTCCACCGATAGTTGAACCCCAAACGGCAAATGCAATTCCTCGTTCTTTACCTTGGAAGTTTGCATTAACTAGAGACAGTGTTGTTGGTAGCACCATGGAACCACCAATGCCCTGGGCAATGCGAGCCAGAATCAAAGAGCTTGCATCGTTTGAATTACCAGCCCAAACAGAAGCTGCAACGAAGATGACGATACCAATAACTAACAGCCGACGACGGCCAACGCTGTCAGCAAGCGAACCCCATATAAGAAGGAGTGCAGCAAAGACTAGAACATAGCTTTCATTGACCCACTGCACCTCATTGCTTGAAAGATTCAGAGCCCTAATTAGGGACGGGAAAATGGTGTTGACGATTGTGCCATCAATAATGACAATGGAGATTGCCATGGAGATGAAAATGAGGCCAATCCAACGGAAACGGGCTAAAACTGCCATTAGGTAACGCTTTCTGTTGCACCAAGGTAGTTGGGCGAACTAAATAATCCTAGTCCTGTGCACTTGATACCCTTTACTAATGAACAAGGGTAAGTCGTGATCAAGTATCTAGGCTCTAAGCGCACCCTTGTGGGTGTTTTAGGGGCTATTGCCCAAGCTGCAGAGGCTAAAACTGCCGTTGACCTCTTTACTGGCACGACCAGAGTCGCCCAGGAATTCAAAAGACAAGGCCTATCGGTTATAGCTAGTGATATCGCTACCTATAGCCATATCTTGGCTCAGTGTTACCTAGAAGCCGA
>JAPLAJ010000096.1 GCA_026393335.1 Rhodoluna sp.
ATTGCTCATCCTCTAGCTAGATCAGGCAAAGACGACTCACAACCGGTTTCATTACCTAGGAAACACTTTGAACAATTGGTGGCTGCCGGGTTACTTGGTTTTGAAACTAAGCACAAAGAAGTAGAGCCTGAGGCACGGGATCTGCTAGAAGCATTTGCCGCTGAACATGGCTTGATTACAACAGGTTCAAGCGATTATCACGGTCTATCTGTCAAGGAAGACAACCCACTTGGTCTACACAGCACTTCGGTTGAAATGCTGAAGAGAATCCTTGAACTAGGAACTGGCACTAAGCCAACACTCAATCACGAGTTCTAAGGCTACTCACCTGATTTGCGGGTGCGGGTTCTGTTTCTAGGTGGACGATTACTTGGGGTCTTAGGAGCTTCAGCCCTAGGTGTTTGAGGTTTCGAAGATCCACCTTGAGGCTTGCGCTGAGGCTTTCCACCGTTTCCAGGTCTTGCACCTCTTGGCTTTTCGTGATCGCCTGGTTTCCAGTCTGATGGTCGCTTTGATGCTGCAATTCGGCCTTTAGTTCCAGCTGGAATATCTAGATCTGTGAAGAGGTGTGGTGAAGAGGAATAGGTCTCAACTGGGTCGGGAGTGTTTAGTTCCAGAGCTTTATCGATGTGTGACCAGCGAACTAGATCTTCCCAGTCCACAAAAGTAACAGCGATACCAGTTCTACCGGCACGACCGGTTCTTCCTGTTCTGTGCAGGTAAGCCTTCTCGTCTTCTGGCACTGTGTAGTTGATTACGTGGGTAACATCATCAACATCGATACCACGGGCTGCTACTTCGGTAGCAACAAGAATATCTCGCTTGCCACTGCGGAATGAATCCATTGACTTTTCTCTAGCCTCTTGAGACATATCTCCGTGCAGAGCAGTTGCATTGAAACCACGGTCAGATAATTCATCTGAAACTTTGGCAGCTTGTCTTTTTGTCTTAGTGAAGATTACGGTTTTGCCGCGACCTTCTGCTTGCAAGATTCTTGCAACAACTTCATCTTTGTCCATTGCGTGAGCGCGGTAGAAGAATTGCTTGATATCTGCTTTAGTGTGACCTTCATCAGGATCATTGACTCTGATGTGTACTGGCTTGTTTTGATATTTACGAGCTAGCGAAACAATTTGTCCAGGCATTGTTGCTGAGAACAACATTGTTTGGCGTCCTGCAGGAGTGAAAGCAAAAAGTTTTTCAACATCAGGTAAGAAACCTAGGTCTAGCATCTCGTCTGCTTCATCTAGAACCATGCACTCAATCTTCGAGAGGTCTAGTTTTCTCTGATTGCTTAGGTCGATCAATCGGCCAGGAGTTCCAACGATAAGTTGAGCTCCTGCATCAATTTGAGCTACCTGACCTTCGTAAGATTTACCACCGTAAATCGCTACTACTTGAACATTTCTGTTAGAAGAAGCCAAAGTGAGGTCTTCTGCTACTTGAATTGCCAATTCTCGAGTTGGAACCACAACCAATGCCTTAGCACCGTGAGCGGGGTCAGTTCCTAGTCTCTGAATGATTGGTAAACCAAAACCTAGGGTCTTACCGGTACCAGTCTTTGCCTGACCTATGAGGTCTTGACCAGTCAGGGCAAGGGGAATTGCCTGCTCCTGGATAGGAAATGGTGAAGTTATGCCTTTTGAGGCTAGGGCAGCAACGATATCCGAATCGATGCCTAAGTCGCTAAAATCCAATAGTTTTGGCCGCCTGTCTTATCTAGGCAAGTCTAACCATCTATTTGGCAGGTTAAGATGGTTCGGTGTTCGAATGGTTGAAACGTCTTCGTAAGGTTGCCAAGCAACTTACGGTAGCTCCTCGTAGCGAGGAGAAGATTGCTAGGAATACTAAGGCTATAAATCTCAAGCCTTATACCCCTGAGCCAAAGGCTTTCCTAGGGCAGTTGGCATATCTACAACTAGCAAACTTTGAAATTCTTACCGCTGCTTTGAAATACTCACCTAACACTGCATACAAAGCGGAACTTAGCGAGGCAACTGCTAAAAGCTTTGATAAATATCGTCAACTCTCAAAAAAGTTAGTTGAACTTGGCGCAGATCCATCAGAAGAGATGAATCCTTTCAAAGAACGTATTGCTGTCTTCCACTCAAACACCATTGGACTTGATTGGTATGAAGTGGTTATCAAGGTTTATCTAACCTCAGGGTTGCTAGATGATTTTTACTCAAGACTGGCAGCCGGTTTGGATGATGATCTTCAGGCTGAAGTTGAGAAAGCGCTTAGAGATAAGACATTCGAAAAGTTTGCCAAACGTGTTTTAGCTGAATCGGTTGAAGCAGATCCCGTGCTTGGACATCGTTTAGCGCTTTGGGGTAGAAGACTGATGGGTGATGTGCTTTTGGAGCTAAGAGCTGCCTTTGATAATCGTAAACTTGCGCACATTCCAAAGACTAAAAAGCTAAGTGTTGAAGAAGAGAACCAGGTTAACCTAGACGCTTATTCAAAACTAGAGCCTTTGATTTCAGAACTAACCGGAGCTCATGGCTCACGGATGGAAGCTATAGGGTTAGCGCCTTAAGAATTAGAGAGCAGCTGGTTCGTGAGCTAGTCTGCGTTGGCGAATGAAACGAACACCAAAAACCATCACTGCTGGCATACCTAGCATTGTGATAGCCCAGATCCAGAAATCTGTGTAGCTAAGTCCTACCCAAGTGCAGACAGTCCAGGAAATAAATCCGTAGACCAAGGAAAGAGCTGGAGCTAGTAGCACCCCATAGTTCTCTTTACCTGAAATCATGTATGGGGCCATTAGGCCAAGTAGTGAACCATAAACAAGAATGAATGCAAGTTCCATTAGGCAATAAATCCAACTCTTCGGGCTTCTTCCGCACCGATCTCGACGTATGCAATAGCGCCAACTGGAACAATGAAAACACGACCTTTGTCGTCTGTGAGTTTCAGTTGCTTGGCATCAGAGCTAAGGGCCAACTCAACACTCTTCTCGATTTCGCTGGCACTCTGCTTTGACTCAAAGGACAGTTCACGGGCTGTGTTTTGTAAGCCGATTCTGATTTCCATGACACTACTTTCTTTTCTCCCACTAGATTACCTGCACCTAGGGCAGTTAGGAAACTCTAGAAAAGCTCGTCTTCATCCCGCTTAGGGTTTGGCTCAGATTTAGGGGTGCTTTCGGCTAAATCAACTACCTCAATAGTGTCGGTGACTATTGCAACGGGAGCGGTGAAGGAAGCAGCCTGAGAAATAGGGACAATTACCTCTGGGGTGCTGGAAGCAAAATCACTAGGTCTTAGAGATGGCAGGTTGCCAGCAAGCAGCTCAGCATGTAGGTCAGAAAGCATTGCTGCTGCAGTTTCGATGTCCTCTTCGATGCCTCTGTTGATACAGCTCAGTAAGTAGCTTGCATAAGAGAGCTCATAGTAAAGGTGTGCCCGCTGCTTAATGTTGCGATCTGCTCTGGTAGATCCTTCATAGGCCAAGGTAATCGCATCTGCTATATCTGGCTGAGCCTCACCGAAAACAAAAGCTAGATCGGCAGCCGGGTCATCAATCGAAAGGTTTCCCCATTCGATTACTCCAACAACGTCATGACCTTCAGTTAGGACAAAATCACTTTTCAGCGAGCCATGCACAACAGTTGGGTTGTATTTGAACAGGTTCACATCGAATAAGGCGCTTTGCCAGCGCTCAAGAAGATCTGGGTGAATCTTTCCCGAGTCCATGGCTCGATCAAACTCAGCAACTCTTTCACGAACTCGCTCTGCAGGTTCATATTCAGGTAAGCCTGCATTAGAGACCAGTGCGGTTGGAATTGAATGTATGGCTGAAAGGGTTTGACCTAGGGCACTAATGATTGGTTCATCAGCTCTTAGCCTTGACATGTCAATTGGGGATCCTGGCACATACTCAAAAGCCAGTGCATTACGAATAGCTTTAGGGGAGGTTTTACCCAAGAAGGTGGAAATGCTAAAAGGCAGGGAGAGATTCTTCAAAACCTGCAACGCTCGAACTTCAGTGCCAAGGCCAGTATTGGCCAGAGAGTTCAGTGGAGACTTCAAAAGGATTAGACGGTCTTCATCTGTGGTCAGCAACTCAACAGTTATGGCCACATCTTCGCGTGTTAGGTTTTGAACCCTAATGAATCTAAGGCCAGGGAGTGCATCGGCTGCTAACGCCGCTAAAATCAAGGAAGGTTTGCCCATGCTTTTTAGGTTAGACAAGAACTTCGGTAACTTCGGTTATCGCCACGCATAGATTCAATACATATAGAAAGACTCATGAATATTCCACTTCACTTGCCAATGGCTCAAGCGGTGCTAGACCGTGACGCTGACGCGAGGGATAACGCTGAGCTTTTTGATTCACTGTGGCTTGAGGCAGATACCAGAATCATCGTTCTACACAAAGGTAAGACCCTAATTCGAGATGGGCACCTAGCTCTTCTAAGCACTGAGCAAGCTACGGCTGGTAAATATCGGGTTTACCTAGGTCGGACAACGATTGCTCTGGGAGATCAGAGAGTCGGAACAGCAATTGTCTTATCTGTTTTGACTGACAACGCTGCCAAAGCAATTGAGCCAGATGAAACTAAATGGCATGAGCTTAGAAAAAGCGGGGCTGGGTTACATCCAAGAGATGCTGCTTTATTTACTCAAGCACTAGCAATTCATAATTGGCACGAAACCCATCAGCACTGCCCGAACTGCGGAACTATCACCGTCATGCAGCAAGGTGGTTGGTCGCGACTATGCATAAGTGAAGATAGAGAACTTTTCCCGCGCACAGATGCTGCAGTGATTGTGAGCATTACAGATGACCAAGACAGATTACTTTTAGGCACTCAGGGAAGTTGGGATCAAAACCGATGGTCAATCCTTGCCGGTTTCGTGGAGGCTGCTGAATCACTTGAAGCTGCGGTGATTCGTGAGATGAAAGAAGAATCTGGATTACTGGTGACTAATCCTGTTTATTTGGGTAGCCAGTCCTGGCCTTATCCATATTCTTTGATGTTAGGTTTCTCGGCTCAAGTAGATTCGAGCAATAGCGCAGAATCGATTAGACCAGATGGAATAGAGATTGCTAAGTTGCGCTGGTTTAGCCGCGAAGAATTAAAAGCGGAAGCAAAGAATATTCTGTTGCCTTCAAAGATCTCCATTGCAAGATCTTTGATTGAGCACTGGTTGGGCGAAGAGATTGTTTCCGCTACAGAACTAGCGAGCTAACCATGTCATACGAAGCCGAAGACATTCTCAATGCTTTAGATGATCAGCAACGCGAAGCAGCCCAGTCGCTTCTTGGCCCAACTGTGATTCTGGCTGGAGCGGGAACCGGTAAGACGAGAACCATTACTCACCGAATTGCTTATGGAATTCTGCGCGGAGATTTCTCTGAGAACAGAGTTATGGCTTTGACTTATACCAATCGTGCTGCCGGTGAACTTAGGTCAAGACTTAGATCTCTTGGCGTTCATTCGGTAAATGCGAAAACATTTCACGCTGCTGCTCTATCGCAACTTGAGTATTTCTGGCGAGACTTCTTTGGTGTTGAGGCACCAAGAGTTCTGGAATCAAAATCCAGGGCTATCGGTGCCGCTGCCCAAACACTAAAGATAAGACTCGATGCAAACACCATCCGAGATCTAGCATCCGAGATTGAATGGCGCAAGTATTCAATGTTGAGCATGGAACAGTATCTAGATCAAATAACCACTCGTCCTGTAATCTCAGGTCTTGCACCAATTAGGTCCTTTGAAATTCAGGTCGCCTATGAAGATGCCAAGGTCAAGGCCAAGCAAATCGACTGGGAGGACGTTTTGATGCTTTGCACTGGAATGCTAAAGGCAGAGCCTCGAGCATTAGCCCATGTGCATTCCCAATATCGTTTCTTTACAGTTGATGAGTACCAAGACATTTCGAAATTGCAGCAGGAGCTTCTAGATACTTGGCTGGGGGATAGAAGCGATCTTTGCGTTGTGGGAGATCCCAACCAAACCATTTACTCTTTCAGCGGTGCAAGTGCTTCTTTCTTAGAAACATTTGATTCTAGATATCCAGGAGCTAATGTCATTTCGTTGACTAAGAACTACCGTTCAACTCCAGAGATTATTTCAGTTGCAAATAGCGTTCGAGGAAATCAGAAGTTCGAACCTCTTGAGGCAATTCGTCCTAGAGGTCAAGTTCCTGAAGTTCTAGAATTCGCAACTAGAGATCAAGAATGTGACTGGGTTGCCAACAGAATAAAAGACTTGCTTTCTAGTGGGCTTAAGGCCAGTCAGATTGCTGTTTTGTATCGAATCAATGCACAATCTGAACAGGTTGAAAATGCACTTAGCAAAGCCGGTGTTGAATACCAGGTGCGCGGCGGTCAACGCTACTTCAACAGACCTGAAATCATGTCAGCTGTTCGCATGGTCAGAGCAGAAGCTGCCAACCCTTCAGGCAAGGAACTCTATGAAACAGTTTCGGCTATTGCTCGAAGTCTGGGTTGGCAAAGTATCGCTCCTGAAGTTTCGGGCACAGCTTTGGAACAGTGGGAAGCCCTAAACTCTTTAGTTCAAATCGCTGATGAACTTGGCGCTGAGGCAACTATCCAAACTTTTGCCAACGAATTGGAAGAGCGTCAACGCTCTCAGCATGAACCAACAAGGGAATCAATTACCCTGAGCACAATTCACGCAGCTAAGGGACTCGAATACAAAGCAGTCTTCATTATCGGAGCAATCGAAGGCTATCTTCCAATTAGTTATGCCAAGACAGAGTTACAAATAGCTGAAGAGCAGCGATTGTTTTATGTGGGAGTGACTAGAGCGAAAGACTCCTTGTTTATTACTTGGGCCCACAGGGACACTCCAGAAGATCGTCCAAGAACTAGAAGTAGATACCTAGATCTCATCTAACCCACTGCATTTGCAGAGTCTATGAAACTCAAAGGTAGTTCTATGAACATTTCCTGACGCATAATCTATTCGGTAGCCAGCTTGGTATTCATTTTTTTCATCAGCTATTACCTTGAAACCTGCAGACTCATCTAGGTGTCTGAGGATTGAACGTAAGGTAAGACCTGCTGAACTCAGCAGTGAAGAGCTATCGTCTCTGGTTCTGGGTAAATCAATAAGTTGAGATGCTAACGCAGGCCAAGCAGGATCTTGGTCAACTTTGTATTCAG
>JAPLAJ010000146.1 GCA_026393335.1 Rhodoluna sp.
AAAAGGTGTTCAGTTCAAGGGCCTTACGGACATCGGAGATCCTGTTGAACTAGCAACCAATTATTACGAAGCTGGCGCAGATGAAATTACTTTCTTAGATGTCTCGGCAAGCCTTGAAGGTCGCCAAGCGATGCTAGATGTGATCAAGAAAACAGCTGCAAGTATATTTATTCCACTGACGGTAGGTGGCGGCATTTCTAAGCTCGAAGACGTTGCTAGCTATCTAGATGCTGGAGCTGACAAAGTAAGCATCGGGTCTGCTGCAGTTTCCAACCCAGGTCTAATAGATGAGATTTCTGGAAAGTATGGCGACCAGATTGTCGTGGTATCCCTAGACATTATTGAGAGTCAAAGCAGTGCTTCGGGTTATCTTCTAACCACTCACGGTGGTACTAGACAAACAGAGACAGATGCAATCGCCTGGGTCAAAGCAAACCAAGACCGCGGTATTGGCGAGTTGCTTATCAATAGCGTGGATGCCGATGGAACCAAGGCAGGTTTCAATACGAACCTTATTGAGGCTGTACGTGCAGCCAGCACATTGCCACTAATAGCCAGTGGCGGAGCTGGCACAGCTCAAGACTTCTTACCTGCTGTTCAAGCAGGAGCTAACGCAGTTCTAGCAGCCTCAGTCTTTCACTCTGGAGTCCTTAGTATTGCTGAGGTTAAGACCGCCCTGCATAACCAGGGTGTGAAAGTTAGACTGTAGCCAATGTTAAAACCCGATTTTGATAAGCACGAGATGATTCCAGCGATTGTTCAGAACGTCGACACTGGACGAGTTCTTATTCTCGCATACATGAACCGTGAGGCGTTTGAGAAAACTGTAGAGACGGGTTTCTGCCACTTCTGGTCAAGATCACGCAATGAACTTTGGAAGAAAGGCTCAACATCAGGAAATGTTTTGAGCGTTGTTTCGCTTGAGCTAGATTGCGATTCAGATTCAATCTTGGTTTCGGCTAAGCCTGAAGGTCCGAGTTGCCACACTGGTTCAGAGTCATGCTTTGATTCACATCATGTTGAAGTTGGGACAAGTGCTTAGCATGACTAACAAATACAACATTTCCAAGGCCGACTTCCTAAGCAAAGCAAAGCTTGGCGATGTTGTTCCAGTGTTCAGCACACTGTTCGGCGGTAACGATACACCGGTTGGAATGTATGAAAAGCTATCAGCTGGTCGATCAGGGACGTTTCTTCTTGAATCTGCTGAGCAAGGTGTTTGGTCAAGATATAGTTTCATAGGTGTTGCGAGTAGAACCAGTTTCATTGAAACCGATAGTGATTTTTTGGTAACCAATCCACAACTTGCCTTACCTAGTTCAGATGAGCTTCCAAGCAAGCCACTGGAGGCTATACGCCTGGTTCAAGCATCATGGAACACACTTGCGATGCCCGATCTCCCACCGCTTACTTCTGGTTTGGTTGGACTATTTTCGTGGGATGTAATCCGTGACATCGAGAACCTACCTGATGCTCCTGAACAAGATTACGCCAGGCCTAAGATTCATCTAGAAATGGTTCAAGATGTCATCGTGCTGGATCACAAAACCAGCAGTGTTCTGGTTGTGTCAAACGTTTACTGTGACAGCAGCACCGATTACGACCAAGCATATGAATTAGCAATTAGCCGTATACAAGCACTCGAAACTAAATTAGCCGAACCAACTGCGCAAGCTCTTTCTACAGCAACTGAAGGGACATACTTACAGAGAACCCCTAGAACCTCTCATGAAGACTTTATCTCTGCTGTTGAAAAAGGTAAGGTCCATGTTGTTGCCGGTGATGTCTTCCAAGTTGTTTTATCTCAGCGCATCGATATGGAAGTCAAGGCAAGACCAATAGATGTCTATCGCGTATTGCGTGCTCTAAATCCATCGCCGTACATGTATCTGCTGAATTACTCAGACGCTAGTGGCGAGTACGCCGTTGTTGGATCTTCTCCAGAAGCACTAGTAAAGGTATCTGGCCACAAAGTGGTCATGCACCCGATTGCAGGCTCTAGACCACGCGGTAAGAATCAAGGTCAGGATGAAGAGTTCGCTGATTCGCTGATTGCTGACCAAAAGGAGCGAGCAGAGCACCTCATGCTTGTTGACCTCGCTAGAAACGATTTGCTTAAGGTTTGTGACCCAGCGTCCGTAACTGTTACCCAGTTCATGAAGATTGAACGCTTCAGTCACATCATGCACTTAGTCTCCACAGTTGAAGGAGACTTAGGTGCAGGTAAGACTCCAGTAGATGTGTTCAAAGCAACGTTCCCTGCTGGCACACTTTCAGGCGCTCCTAAGCCACGAGCTTTGGAAATTATCAACGATCTTGAATCTGCCAATCGAGGCATTTTTGGTGGGGTAGTTGGCTATCTCGATTTTGAAGGCAATGCAGACTTGGCGATTGCTATTAGAACAGCGTTTATCCGAGACGGAGTAGCCAGAGTTCAAGCTGGTGCAGGAATCGTCTTAGATTCTGTCCCTGAGTCTGAATACCAAGAAACACTGGCCAAGATGTCAGCTGTCTTGACCTCGATTGATCAGGCAAACGCACTATTTGGAAGCAAATAAGGCTTTTAGAACACCAAAGTTATAAGACTTGTTAAGATTGACCAAGGAGAGGTAACAAAATGAGCAGTCACGATAACGAACCAGGCCACGGTCACTCAATTGCAGCTTGGTCTGCAGTCATCACAGCAATAGTGGGTGTAACCATTGGAACGCTTGGTGTCGTACTTGAAGATTCGACCCTAGTAGTAATTGGCTCAGTAATCACCGTAGTCTCCATTCCATTAGGTCCAGTCCTAGCCAAACTTGGCTTTGGCGTTGACCGAGTAACTTCATCTAAGAAGTAATGCTGCAAGATCTCTACGCCGGTGCGGTATCTGATGCACAGGCACGGCTAGAACATACCTCGATAGCCGATTTAGACAAACTCATAGCGGATGCCAAGCCTGTGCTAAATGCACTGTCCCACTTTGGCTCAGGTAGCAACATTGAGGTGATTGCTGAGATCAAGAGAGCTAGTCCTTCCAAAGGTGATCTGGCCAACATTCCAGATGCTGCTGCTCTAGCGAAGGTTTATGAAACCAGTGGCGCTTCAGCAATCAGTGTCCTTACCGAAGAACGTAAGTTCAAGGGCTCTCTCGCAGATCTCGCAGCAGTTAGACAAGCAGTCTCAATCCCAATCCTTCGCAAAGACTTTGTTTCTCTAGAACAGCAAGTTTTAGAGGCTAGAGCTTACGGAGCAGACTTGGTTTTACTTATTGTGGCAGGCCTAGAGCAGAATGCTTTATGGCAGCTGGCAAGGTTTGTTGAAAGCTTCGGTATGACGCCATTTGTAGAGACTCACAACAGCGAAGAGGTTACTCGGGCCATCGATGTAGGAGCGAAGCTTATTGGCATCAACGCTCGTGATCTATCTACCTTCGAGACCGATAGAGAACTGTTTGCTACCCTTGCTGACCTATTGCCTGCTGATTGCATTGCCGTTGCTGAATCAGCTGTGCGCAACCAGGCGGATGTAGTTGCCTACGCTAATGCAGGTGCCGACATGGTGCTTGTGGGTGAGGCACTAGTCACGGGAGATACTGAAGCTCTGCTAAAGCAATTCACCTCGGTTCCTAAGATTAGACTTTAGAAGATGACTGAGAATACTTCGCTAAGAGACCAGGACGGACCGTACTTTGGTGAGTACGGTGGCCGTTTCGTACCTGAATCGCTTATCGCTGCACTTGACCAACTTGAGGAAACTTACGCTCAGGCCAAAGCTGACCCAACATTCGCCCTTGAGCTTGATGAACTAAATAAGACCTATGTTGGAAGGCCTTCTATCATCACTGAAGTTCCTAAGTTTGCAGCCCTCGCAGGTCATGTCAGAGTATTTCTAAAGCGTGAAGATCTAAATCACACTGGGTCGCACAAAATCAATAACGTTATTGGTCAAGCACTTCTTGCCAAGCGTATGGGTAAGAAAAGAATTATTGCTGAGACAGGTGCAGGTCAGCACGGTGTTGCAAGTGCGACAGCAGCTGCATTATTCGGTCTCGAGTGTGTTGTTTACATGGGAGAAGTTGACACTGTGCGACAAGCGCTGAATGTTGCTCGTATGAAGCTTCTAGGTGCTGAAGTTGTAGCTGTAACAACAGGTTCAAGAACACTTAAGGACGCCATCAACGAAGCGCTGCGCGACTGGGTGGCAAATGTTGATGACACTCACTATCTGCTTGGCACAGTAGCGGGACCTCACCCATTTCCAACCATTGTTAGAGACTTCCACTCTGTAATCGGTAAAGAAGCACGCCAGCAAATGCTTGATGACTATGGTTTCTTGCCAGATGTTGTAACGGCATGTGTTGGTGGTGGTTCGAACGCTATCGGCTTGTTCCACGCGTTCCTAGATGATCAAGAAGTTGCGCTATGGGGATTTGAAGCAGCAGGCGATGGCATGGAGACCATGAGACATGCGGCTACTTTGAGCAAGGGTCGAGTTGGAGTTCTGCACGGAGCTAAGAGCTACATGCTTCAAGACGAAGATGGCCAGACTATTGAAAGCCACTCGATCTCCGCTGGTTTAGATTATCCAGGAGTTGGTCCAGAGCATTCATGGCTTAAAGATCTAAACCGTGCTCAATATTTCGGAATTAGTGATGACGAGGCAATGCAAGCCCTTAAAGCTCTCTCTCAAACTGAAGGCATCATTCCGGCAATTGAAACTGCTCATGCTCTAGCCGGTGTAATCAAGTATGGAAGCACTTTGCCTGCAGGTTCATCAATTCTGTTGAACCTCAGTGGCCGTGGCGATAAAGACATGGAAACTGTTGGTAAGTACTTTGGATTCTTGGCCTAAGCGATGAGCACGACAGAAACCTTACTTCACGACCTTTCTGATAAAGGTCAGCCTGCTCTGATTGGATATTTTCCCGCTGGCTATCCTACGGTTCAAGAATCAGTAGAAGCTTGTGTTGCCATGTGTGAATCTGGCATCGACATTCTTGAACTTGGTGTTCCTTACAGCGATCCGGTTATGGATGGTTTAGTTATCCAAGTAGCAACCGAGAAAGCTCTAGCCAACGGATTCAAGCTCAGTATGTTTTTTGACTTGTTAAAACAAATCACTTCTCGAGTTTCAACTCCGGTACTTGTGATGAGTTATTGGAACCCAATCTTGCAGTATGGCGTTGAAAGATTCGCTCGCGACCTAAAAGCTGCTGGCGGAGCAGGTTTGATCACACCAGATCTAATTCCTGATGAAGCAGCAGACTGGTTAGCCTACTCAGATGAACTAGGTCTTGACCGTGTATTTATGGCAACACCATCTTCTTCTCAGAAGCGACTAGATGAAGTTGCAAGGTTGAGCAGGGGATTTATTTACGCAGTTTCCACCATGGGTATTACTGGCGCTAGGGAAGACTTAGATGCCAAAGCTCGAGGTGTTGTATCAGGGGTACGTAACACTAAAACTGAAGTTCCTGTTTGTGTTGGTATAGGTATCTCAACAGCTGATCAGGTCTCTGAAGTTAATTCCTATGCCGATGGTGCAATTGTTGGAAGTGTTTTTATCAAGGCTTACCGCGATGGCGGAATCGAAGAACTACGCAAAACCGTGAAACAACTTAAGGGTGGTAATTAGCAATGTCCGTATTTTTCTCGATTCCTTCGCCGACCGTATCCAACTTCACATTAGGGCCCGTTGTGATTCATTACTACGCTCTATTCATCCTTGCTGGAATTGTGGTGGCAACATTTCTAACTGCTGGTCGAATGAAAGCTCGCGGTATGGAAGCGGGCTTAGCAATTGACATCGCCATCTGGGCCGTGCCATTCGGAATTGTTGGTGGACGTCTGTTTCACGTCGCAACACATATTGGAGACTACTTTGGTCCTGGCCGAGACTGGACTTCAATGTTCAGACTTTGGGAAGGTGGCCTAGCTATTTATGGTGCGATTATCTTTGGATCAATCGGAGCATACATTGCCTGCCAAGTTGACATCAAGCCACTCAGAATTGAATCCGCTGGAATCAGGTTCCTCTCTTTCGCAGATGCACTAGTGCCAGGACTTCTCGCTGCACAGGCTCTTGGCCGTTGGGGAAACTACTTCAACAATGAATTGTTTGGATCTCCTACAGATTTGCCTTGGGGACTCGAGATACCTAAATTCAACCCAAGTTACCCACTAGGCCTTCCTGAAGGTCTAACCTTTCATCCCACTTTCCTCTATGAATCACTCTGGTCACTTCTAGGAATAGCTGTTCTACTGCTTCTAGAACAGAAATTCAACCTACGGTGGGGCCGCATGTTCGCTCTCTATCTAATGTGGTACTCATTCGGGCGTTTCTTCATCGAGGGCATCCGCTTAGACCCTAGCGACATCATTCTCGGCCTTAGAACTAACCAGATGTCGGCCTTGGTGGGCTTCTTGCTCGGTTTTGCGCTGCTAATGATTCAGCGTTATAGGCACACTGGTGTTGAAACTACTGGCTACCTGCCTGGCCGATCCAACAAGCAAGTAGCTGCTGTGGCTACTGAAAAGGACCCTGAAAGCCCTACTTCTGAGCCTGAGGCAACTGAAGTAGAATTGACCCAAACACCAGAGAAGGATTAGTCTCCTTTTCCACCCCTTTTTCGGGCCATTGTCGTCCCCATCACATCTACTTGAATGGAGTTCGACATGTCTGGTCAGTCGCCGTTTGAGCGGTTCAATACCGCTCCAGCAGCATCAGGCCTATACGACCCTGCTCGCGATAGAGATGCCTGTGGACTTGCCATGGTTGCAACTTTGCGCGGAACAGCAGGACACGACATTATCGAAACTGCGCTTAGTGCTCTTCGCAACCTAGAGCACCGTGGAGCTGTTGGTTCGGATGCTGGAACTGGTGACGGCGCAGGAATCATTACACAGATACCTGACTCTTTCTTTAGATCAGTTGTTGACTTTGAACTGCCTAATGCTGGTTCTTATGGTGCAGGGTTGGTCTTTCTTGAGATTGACGCAGACTCCAGAAGCTTTGCGGCTTCGTTTGCCACGATTTGTGAATCACGTGGATTGAATCTACTAGGAGTTCGAGAAGTTCCAACAAATCCTGATTCACTAGGTGATCTAGCAAGAGCTGCGATGCCACAAATTATTCAGGTATTTGTTGCCAGCACAAAGAAAGTTTCTACCGAAGAACTCGAAAGAGAGTTGTTCTTTGTTAGAAAGATTTCAGAGCGAGAGTTAGCTGCCTATCATCCTTCGCTATCTGCTAAAACGATTGTCTATAAAGGCATGGTTACTACACTTCAACTTGAGCCTTTCTACCCAGACCTAAGTAACGATCTGTTCGAATCAAAACTTGCTTTGGTTCATTCACGTTTCTCGACAAACACATTCCCATCCTGGCCACTTGCACACCCTTACAGAATGATTGCTCACAACGGAGAGATCAACACTGTCAAAGGAAACAGAAACTGGATGCGAGCAAGAGAAGCGAGACTAAACTCTCAACTTCTTCCGGACATCGAACAGCTAAAGCCAATTGTCACTTCTGGTGGAAGCGACTCAGCTTCATTTGATGAAGTCTTAGAACTTCTAGTGCAATCAGGTAGGTCACTACCACACGCCATGATGATGATGATTCCTGAAGCGTGGGAAAAGCAAACCGATATGGATCCTCAACTAAGAGATTTCTATGAGTATCACTCGATGCTCATGGAGCCATGGGATGGCCCTGCCGCTGTTATTTTCACTGACGGAAATCTAGTTGGGGCAACATTGGATAGAAACGGCCTTAGACCTGGAAGATACATCGTGACAGAAGATGGTCTAGTTGTTCTGGCTTCTGAAATTGGTGTTGTTGATATTGATCCATCTCGAATTGTTCGCAAAGGTAGATTGCAGCCAGGACGTATGTTCCTTGCTGACACTGCAACTGGTCGACTCATCGATGACTCCGAAATAAAGGCTGAAATCGCCGCTGCCGAGCCATGGGGCAAGTGGCTAGCGGAAAACCGAATCAACTTGAAAGACTTACCTGACCGCGAGCATGTTGCCTACACCAAGAGTTCAGTAAGTCGAAGACAAAGAACCTTTGGTTACACCGAAGAAGAGCTTCGTATCTTGATTGCCCCTATGGCAAGATCAGGTGCTGAACCATTAGGTGCGATGGGATCTGATACCCCGATTGCAGCTTTAAGTGATAGACCAAGACTGCTCTTTGACTACTTTGTGCAACAGTTTGCTCAGGTAACTAACCCACCGCTAGATAGCATCCGCGAAGAGATTGTTACATCCCTAGGCGTCGGTATCGGTCCTGAACAGAACTTACTAACTGCAACACCAGAGCACGCTCGAATGGTGATTCTAGATTTCCCGGTACTTACTAACGATGAGATATCTAAAATCAAGTTCAGCGAAGACTCTGGTATTGGTAAGTCGCACATCGTCAAAGGTCTATTCAGAGTTGACGAGGGAGCAGAAGCTCTTGCTCAAAGACTTAAGGATGTTTACCTTGAACTTGATGAGGCAGTAGCTGCTGGCTGTAACTTCGTGGTTGTTTCTGACAGAGACAGCAATAGGGAACTAGCTCCAATCCCGAGCCTTCTGCTTACCTCTGCTGTTCACCATCACCTAATCAAAACAGGCAACCGTACGAAGGTTGGTTTGGTAGTAGAAGCTGGAGATGTGCGAGAAGTTCATCACGTCGCAGCTCTTATTGGTTTCGGTGCTGCAGCAATCAACCCGTACCTAGCCATTGAATCTGTTGAGCTTATGGTTCGTAACGGAACCATTCAAGGTGTGACCATTGAACAAGCCACCAAGAACATGATCAAGGGTCTCGGCAAAGGCGTTCTAAAGATCATGTCCAAGATGGGTATCTCAACAGTCTCTTCCTATTCAGGTGCACAGTGTTTTGAAGCCATTGGTTTGAGTCAAGAGTTCGTTGATGCATACTTCACAGGAACAACAAGTCAACTAGGCGGTATCGGACTAGAGGTAATTGTTCAAGAGATTACAACAAGGCACTCAAGTGCGTACCCGATCGAACGCGCAATCCGTCCACACGAAGAGCTTGAAGTTGGTGGCGAGTATCAGTGGCGTAGAGAAGGACCTCCACACCTATTCAACCCGGAGACTATTTTCAAGTTACAGCACGCAACCAAAACTAAGCGCTTCGACATCTTTAGACAATACACAAAGCTCATCGACGATCAAGCAGAGCAACTGATGACACTAAGAGGTCTGTTCATGCTTCGAGAAGGCGTTCGTCCTGCTGTGCCGCTAAACGAGGTTGAGCCGGCTTCTGAGATCGTGAAGCGATTCTCAACTGGAGCGATGTCTTATGGTTCTATTTCTCCTGAAGCTCATGAAACATTGGCAATCGCCATGAACATGATTGGCGCGAAATCTAACACCGGTGAGGGTGGCGAAGAAGTTGGCAGACTTTTGGACCCAGCTAGACGAAGCGCAATCAAGCAGGTAGCCTCAGGTCGTTTTGGTGTAACCAGTATGTATCTAACTCACGCCGACGACATTCAAATCAAGATGGCACAGGGAGCAAAACCAGGTGAAGGTGGTCAACTACCGCCGAACAAGGTTTACCCATGGATTGCTGACATAAGACACTCAACGCCTGGTGTTGGTCTAATTTCTCCACCACCGCATCACGATATCTATTCAATCGAAGACCTAAAGCAACTTATCTTTGATCTCAAACGAGCTAACTCAAGTGCACGTGTGCATGTGAAGCTAGTAAGCCAAGTCGGTATCGGTACTGTTGCTGCTGGTGTGGCCAAAGCTAAAGCAGATGTGATTTTAGTTTCAGGTCACGATGGTGGCACTGGAGCGTCACCTTTGAACTCACTAAAGCACGCTGGTACTCCTTGGGAGCTTGGTTTAGCTGAGACCCAACAGACACTTATGGTCAACGGTCTTAGAGATCGAGTCTCAGTGCAGGTTGATGGTCAGATGAAAACTGGTCGAGATGTTGTCATTGCTGCACTGCTAGGTGCTGAAGAGTTTGGTTTCGCTACAGCGCCACTTGTTGTGTCAGGTTGCGTAATGATGCGTGTTTGTCATCTAGATACCTGCCCGGTTGGAGTTGCGACTCAAAACCCTGACCTTCGTGCACGTTTCACCGGTCAAGCAGAGCATGTTGTTAACTTCTTCATGTTCTTAGCTGAAGAGGTAAGAGAATACTTAGCTTCCTTAGGTTTTAGATCTTTAGATGAGGCAATTGGTCACAGCGAATTACTTGATGCCAATAGAGCAATTTCACATTGGAAGGCTGATGGCTTAGATCTGACTCCAATCCTGTCGGCTCCGCAACCTAACACTGGCCCACTGCGCAGGTTTACCTACCAAGACCATGAATTAGAAAAGCATTTTGACCACGCGCTTATCAAACTAAGCACCAAGGCTCTAGAAGACGCGCAGAATGTTCTGATTGAACTTCCTATCAACAACACCGCTCAAGCTGTTGGAACGATGCTAGGTCACGAAGTTACCAAACTCTATGGTGCAGCTGGATTGCCTGAGGCAACCATAGATGTTCGTGTATCTGGTTCTGCTGGACAGTCCTTTGGTGCCTTCATCCCTAAGGGAATCAAGCTCACTATCTCAGGCGACTCGAATGATTACGTAGGAAAGGGTCTATCCGGTGGAACTATCGTCGTAAAGCCTTCTGAGAGTTCAGTATTCCCGGCTGAGCAAAACGTTATTGCTGGAAACGTAATCGGCTATGGAGCTACCAGCGGAAGTATGTTCCTCTCTGGAATTGTTGGCGAAAGATTCCTAGTTAGAAACTCTGGTGCAGTTGCAGTGGTTGAAGGAGTCGGTGATCACGGCCTGGAATACATGACTGGTGGAACTGCAGTCATCCTAGGTAGAACCGGTAAGAACCTCGCAGCTGGAATGTCAGGCGGAGTTGCTTACATTTACAAACTGCGAGCAGATTTGGTAAACCATAGCGCTCTAACTGATGGTGAAATAGATTTACTTCCGCTCGATGATGCAGATACAGCAGTGCTAAAGGCTTTGTTGGTTAGACATGAACTTGAAACTTGTTCGAAGTTAGCTGCGAGATTGTTAGCCGAATTCGAGGTGTCTGTAGGAGATTTCACTAAGGTTCTTCCTAGGGACTACGCAAACGTAAAGAAGATTCAGGCAGCTGCTGTCCTAAACGGTGAGGATGTCGCAGGAGCTGCAGTTTGGCAAAGAATATTGGAGGTGAGCGCAAATGGCAGATCCTAGAGGTTTCCTAAAAGTCACAGAGCGAGAGACCGCCAAGCGTCGTCCTATCGAAGTTCGTATCAAGGACTGGAAAGAAGTTTACGAGCCTACTGATCCTGCTGTCTTGAAGAATCAAGCTGGCCGCTGCATGGATTGTGGAATTGCATTCTGTCATCAAGGATGCCCACTTGGTAACCTAATTCCGGAATGGAACGATCTAACCTGGCGTCAAGATGGCAAAAGCGCAATTGAAAGATTGCACGCGACTAACAACTTTCCAGAATTCACTGGAAAACTTTGTCCTGCACCTTGCGAAAGCTCGTGTGTATTAGGCATCAATCAACCAGCAGTGACTATCAAAGAGATTGAAGCATCAATTATTGAACAGGCCTTTGATAAAGGTTGGGTGCAAGCTCATGCTCCAGAGCGCATGACTGGTAAAACAGTTGCCATCGTTGGTTCTGGTCCTGCAGGTCTAGCTGCAGCTCAGCAAATAACTAGAGCAGGTCACACCGTTGCGGTTTACGAAAGAGATCAACAGATTGGTGGACTTCTTAGATACGGTATTCCTGATTTCAAAATGGAAAAACACCACATCGATCGCCGACTTGAACAGATGGAAGCTGAAGGTACACGTTTCCGTACTGGAGTCAACATCGGTACCGACATAACTTGGGATGACCTCTTTAGAAGGTATGAAGCAGTATTGGTCGCCACAGGAGCTCCAAAGCCTCGAGATCTAAAGATTGAAGGCAGGGAACTAAACGGTGTTCACTTTGCCATGGATTATCTAACCCAAGCTAACTGGGCGGTTTCAGGCCAAGAAGTTGCAGATCAGATTGTTGCTAGCGGAAAGAAAGTCGTTATCTTGGGTGGCGGTGACACTGGAGCAGACTGCCTAGGTACTGCTACACGCCAAGGTGCTGTTTCTGTTACAACCTTGGCTATCGGAAACCAACCACCTGCTGAGCGAAGTGAGAGCCAACCATGGCCTACTTTCCCAAACTTGTTTGAAATTGCTAGTGCACACGAAGAGTTTGGTGAGAGAAAATACCTTGCTAACACAGTTCGGTTCTTAGGTTCAGAAGGTCAAGTTACTGGTATTGAGATCGCGGAGACAGAGTTTGTTGATGGCAGGAGAGTTCCAAAGCCGGGCACTGAGACTGTTATCGAAGCAGATCTAGTTCTTCTGGCTCTTGGCTTTACTGGTCCTGAAACTGCAATTGCTGTTGACTCACAGTCTTTAGAAACTGACGAGAAAGCCAACTTGGCAAGGGATCAAAAGTATGCAACAAATGTTGATGGCGTTTTCGTAGCAGGAGATGCTGGTCGTGG
>JAPLAJ010000170.1 GCA_026393335.1 Rhodoluna sp.
AGTTTAGGGCAGAACTACTACCTGAGCCGCGAAGGCAAGCCCAGCTCCAAAGCCAATCTGCAGGGCTAACCCGCCAGATTTGACTAATCCATCCTGCAGAATCTGATCCATGGCTAGTGGAACGCTAGCGGCAGAGGTGTTACCAGTGTTGATGATATCTCTCGCCACAACAACGTTTTCAGGCAGCTGGAGCTGCTTTACCAGTTCATCGATGATGCGAATGTTGGCCTGATGGGTAACTAGAGCTGAAAGGTCTTCTGCTTTCACGCCTGCTACTTCTAGGGCCTGCTTGGCTACCTTGACCATCTCCCAAACAGCCCACTTGAAGACTGTCATGCCATCTTGACGAATAGTAGGCCAGCTGGCTTCTCCATCGCGGAAGTCAAGCAAAGATGCGGTCATGCTCACTGAGTCCCAGTGTGAACCGTCTGAGCCCCAGACAGTAGGGGAGATACCTGGTTCGTCGGATGGACCAACAATTGCAGCTCCTGCACCATCGGCTAGAAGAAAAGAAATTGAGCGATCGGTTGGATCGATGAAGTCGCTAAGTTTTTCGCCACCAACCACAAGAACGTATTTAGCTACTCCAGATCTAACTAGAGCATCGGCTTGAGCTATTCCATAACAGTAACCAGCACAAGCTGCTGAGATGTCAAAAGCTGGAGCTGGATTAGCACCGATCTTCTCGGCAAGTAAAGCTGCTGCCGATGGGGTTTGGTAAGGGTGAGAAATAGTGCTGAAGATTACGGCTCCGATTTCTTGTGGATCGATACCTGCTCGCTTGATTGCTTGATTAGAAGCATCAACAGCCATGTCCATAAGCGACAGATCTTTGCTAGCTCTTCTTCTTGTGATAATTCCAGTGCGTTGACGAATCCACTCATCACTTGAATCAATAGGACCCGCGATGTCATCATTGGTGACTACCAGGTCACCTCTAGCAGCACCTAGAGAGAAAATGCGGCTGTATTTAACAGTCTGGAATTGATTCAGTGTTGGGTGAGTCATTAGACCTTCTTTGTTGAACGGTTTAGTAAATCTTGCGCTGCTTCTAAATCTTTTGGTTCTTTCAGTGCAACTATTTCAACGCCAGGCATTCCTCGCTTAGCAAGACCAGCAAGAGTTCCTGCAGGGGAAACTTCGATAACTGCAGTTACACCAGCTTTTACCATTGCATCCATGCATAGATCCCAACGAACAGAGTTTGCAATCTGTCCGACAAGAAGTTGGATGAACTCTTGACCAGCTGAAACTTGCTGACCGTTCTGGTTTGACCAAAGGTTAATCTCAGGGTTTGAAACGGTCAGATTTGAAGTGAAACTCTCTAACTGGCTAACCGCAGGAAGCATGTAAGAAGTGTGGAAGGCTCCTGCCACGCTAAGAGGAATTACTTTGCTTCCTTGAGGACCCTCAGCAACTAACTTCTCGATGCCAGCCTTTGATCCTGCAGCAACAATCTGACCTGCACCGTTGTAGTTTGCAGCAGATAGACCAAGCTCTGCTAATCGAGCGAGAACTACTTCCTGTTCGCCACCTAGAACTGCAGCCATGCTGGTTACTTCACTTGATGCAGCTGCTTTAGCCATGGCTTGTGCTCGGATGTTCACAAGTTTCATGGCATCAGTGTTTGAGATGACTCCTGAGATTGCGGCAGCTGCTACTTCACCAACTGAGTGACCTGCAACCCCAGAGAGGTTAGCTGTGTCTAGAAGTAGTGAGCTTGCGATGCTTGCGCTTACGATAAGTGGCTGAGCAATAGCAGTGTCACGAATAGTCTCTTCATCACTTAGTGTTCCGTGCTTGATTAGATCAAGTGAGATTGCATCAGAGAATTCTTCGAGCTTTGATTTGTATAACGGTAACTCGAGCCAGGTATTCATAAAGCCTGGCTTTTGAGAGCCTTGACCTGGAGCGAGAATTACCAACATATTTAGGAGTCTCCGCCTGCGTTGCCAGAAGTTCCAGCAGTAACATCTAGAAGACGATACTTATCGATAGCAAGTTGAGGAATGTGTGGAGCAACATCACCTCTAGAAGCAAGTTGTTCAAGGACACGAACAACAATCGAAGGACCATCAATCTTGAATGCTCTTCTAGCAGCTGCTCTAGTGTCAGAGAAACCGAATCCATCTGCACCTAGAGTTGAATACTCACCAGGAATCCATTTGCGCACCTGGTCTGGTACTTGGTGCATGAAGTCGCTCACACCAATGAATGGTCCAGGCGCACCAGCAAGTTTGTTGGTGATGTATGGAAGTGGTGAAACTTCGTTTGGATACAGGAACTTCTTCTCATCGCAGATAAGTGCATCACGACGAAGCTCTGTCCAAGAAGTGACCGACCAAATATCAGCCGAGATGTTCCAGTCATCCTGAAGCAGTCTCTGAGCTTCATAAGCCCAAGGAACTGCAACACCGGAGGCAAGGATTTGAGCTTTCTTGCCAGCACCTGTTCCAACGCTTACTCTGTGGATACCTTTGATAATTCCATCGACATCTACATTCTCAGGCTCTGCTGGATGAACTACCGGTTCGTTGTAAACAGTGAGGTAGAAGATTACGTTTGGATCGCTGTGCGTGCCGCCATACATGCGTTCAATACCGGCCTTTATGATGTGGCCAATCTCATAACCGTAAGACGGATCGTAAGAAATAACTCCAGCGTTGGTGGCAGCGATGATCGGGGAGTGACCATCAGCGTGCTGCAGTCCTTCACCAGTCAAGGTAGTTCTTCCAGCGGTAGCTCCAATCATGAAGCCTCGTGAGAGTTGGTCTGTGGCTGCCCAAATTGAGTCAGCTGTTCTTTGGAAACCAAACATCGAATAGAACACGTAGAAAGGAATCAGCGGCTGACCCTGGGTTGCATATGAAGTTGCGATAGCTGTGAAGGCAGCCATTGAACCTGCTTCGTTGATACCGGTGTGCAAAATCTGACCAGCTTGTGATTCCTTGTATGAAAGAAGCAGTTCTCGGTCAACTGAGATGTAGTGCTGACCTTTAGGGTTATAAATCTTGGCAGTAGGGAAGAAGGCATCCATACCAAAAGTTCTTGCCTCATCAGGAATGATCGGAACAATTCTTGGACCGAGTTCAGGAGTCTTTAGTAGATCCTTGAGTAGTCGAACAAATGCCATTGTGGTTGCGATTTCTTGTGTACCTGAACCACCCTTGGCAACTGCGTAAGCCTTTTCTTCAGGAAGTTCGAAAGAAACATACTTGCTACGTCTTTCTGGAAGATAACCACCGAGAGCGCGACGACGCTCGTGCATGTAATCAATTTCCAAAGTGCCAGGCGCTGGACGGTAGTAAGGAGGTTGATACGGATCAACTTCAAGCTGAGCATC
>JAPLAJ010000013.1 GCA_026393335.1 Rhodoluna sp.
TGGGAAGGTCGCCGCAAAACCAAAACCTGTAATAACACAAGCTAGAACCAACAATTCAGGTGTGAGCCAGATCATAAGTAATCCAGCCAAAGTCAAAGAAGTCATGACTACCGCAACACCAGATAAAGATTTGAACTTCCTAAATAGCAGTGCAGCTAGAAAACCTGATGGCACACCAACAAAAGTAGTAAGCCCAAGTAATGCTCCGGCATCTACAGCACTCATCCCTCGGTCAATAAGTAGAGAGGGGAACCAGTTCAGAATCGAGTAGAAACCACCTGATTGCAATCCGAAGAAGAACACAATTCCCCAGGTAAGTGGAGATCTAACAACTGCTCTTCTCTCTTCAGCGTGAGTAGCAACAGAGGTAATCTTGCCAACTGACTTTGATCTGAACAGTGGCACCCAGAAAACAATTGCCAACACTGCAGGAATAATCCAAAGGGCTAACGCTCCCCTCCAGCCGCCTAGTAAGTTCGATGATGGCACGGCAATCGCAGCAGAAAAACTTGCAGAAATTGCAAGCAGTGTCACATAGACACCGGTAATTAGTTCAATGCGATCTGGAAATTGCTCTCGGACAATAGTTGGAATCAAAACATTCGCGATGGCGATTGCAAGTCCAATAAGCACAGTGCTAGAAATTAGTGCTGGAAAACCACCAATAAGACGTGTAGCCATGGCAAAGCTGAGCACAATCAAAACAAACATCATTGCTTTATTTAGTGTGAACCTCTTTACTAGCCACGGACTAGCGAAAGCACCGATACCGAAACAGACAATAGGTAACGAAGTCATCAAGCTCACTTGAAATAGCGTAAGTAGCTCTGTTCTTACCAATTCATCAACAAGCGGTCCAATTGATGCAACCGGTGGCCTAATCGCCAAAGAGATAAAGACCAGTGAGAGCAATGCCCAAACTGAATACTTTGCAGCCTTCACTAAACTCTTCCCTTATTGGCTACTAGGCTAACCAGTCTCTCAAGTGCATAGTGAGAATCTTTCTCTCCACCCTTAACAGCGAAATCAGTTTCAGCAATGGCGTGTATGACTCTGGCTATTCCGTCCTCATTCCAACCTGCAGTGAGTTGACGAGCTTTATTGAAAATCCAATCAGGCATTCCCATGCTTGAAGCACTAGCTTTCGGATTTCCATAAATCTTGGCAATCTCAGAGATTTTTTTGCCAAATGCAAAAATAATCATCACCGGCTCCCCACCCTGATCCAAAGCATGCCTTAGGAGTATCAGTGCCTGAGCAGCTTGACCATCAAGAGCAGCGTCTGCAACCTTATAGCTAGTTGTTTCTAACCTGCCGCCGAAGTATCTTTCAACAATCTCCGGAGTAATCTCACCTGCATCATCAAGCTGCAACTGAGATGAAGCAGCGGAGAGCTCTTCAAAGTCTTTACCAAAAATGTCTACCAACGCTTGAGCGGCTGCCTTTTGAATCTTTCTGCCCTTAGAGGAGAACTCCCCCTCCACAAAAGCAAGTTTCTCTGCTTCCTTAGTTATGTCCAAACAGGTTGCTTCTACAAAGTCATCGTTGGCACGAATTGTTTCAAGTAGTTTCTTTCCACGAACTGACTTACCGTTGTGTCGAAAGATTACAACCGCGTCTTCTGCAGGTTGAGAGCAATATTCGATTGCATCAGTAATCAAAGAGTCTGTGCAACGTTCAACCCCATCAACGATGACTAACTTAGAGTCTCCAAACAAACCAGCACTGGCCAGATCAAAGAGCTGTCCCCCGAGGTAATCGGCAGCATCAATCTCTACTACCTCTAACTCCGCATTAGCCTTCCGAAGTCCAGATCTAACAGCTTTGATTGCCCTATCGGCAAAGAAGTCTTGTCCACCAGATACGAGGATTACTGGAGCTATGCTCACTGCACGCCAAGGAACTACTTTTGCTGGACTCACCAGTAAAGCCTAACTTCTGCCAGCGATAGCAACCTCAAGCCCAGCATCAGTCTCAGTAAGACCGATGGCACCCATTTCATCAGTACGCATTACCTTAGTTCCAGAACGAGCCAGCAAATCAAGGGTTCGTTTTGTAGGGTGCCCATAGGAGTTACTTTGACCCACGGAGATAAGTGCAATGTCAGCGGCTATCTCTTCATAGAACTCAGGAGCTTGATCAGCTGAGCCATGGTGAGCCACCTTCACCACAACCAACTTGGAACCAAAGTCGCTTTCGATAAGTGAGGCATACTCTGCGCCGATTCTAAGTTGTGCCCGCTCGCCAGAATCAGCCAACGTGAATAGCGCTATCTGGCTATTAGACCAAAACATTGAAGTGCTGGCATCATTGCTGTCTTGAGCCTCAGGAGCTCCACGATGAGGGCTTAGAACTAGCCATTGGAAATCTCCTAGAGAGCCACTCATACCTTTCTCGCTTCTGACCATCGGAATACCTTTGGCTTCTAGTATTTCCTGGGTGATATCTGCTCCTGGTCGATCATCTGAGAATGAAGTCACTAAAGCAGTAACTACTTCTCTACCTGTTATAGCCCCTAGCGTTCCGCCAACATGGTCCAAGTCATAGTGAGTTAGAACCAGTAGATCAATCTTGCTGATGCCTAGGTTTGTCAAACAAGAATCTATTGCTGGATCTTCTCTACCGACATCGACTACTGCCACTTTGCCTTTGGATCTAATGACCAGTGCATCACCCTGTCCAACATCGCAATTAACTATCGAGTAATTACCGCCATAGAAGTCATTTCGTTGAAGAGCTAGTGAAGAACTTTGAGCAAAGAATGACAAAACTATTAACGAGCTAACACCACCAGCTAAAGACTTTAGTGCCGCAGATTTAGTAGCGAGGAATATCCATAGTCCAACTACCAAGACAACTGCCAAGATGATTCCAGTACTTCCCTCAATCCAACTGATGCTTGCCGAAGGAGCATTAGCAAAGCTTGCAGCAACAAAGAGTATGAAGGCTGTAAAAACTGACGCAATCAAGGACAACCAAGACGCAACCATAGGTACAACGGGTGATAATAAACAGGCAATCAAACCGATTACAGTAACTGGTGCTACCAAGGGCTCTGCAATAACATTGGCCGCTATTGAATACACGGGGATAGTAGGTTGCAGCATGAGTAGAACCGGTAGGCAAGCAATCTGGGCAGCCAGAGAAACTGAAACAACAACTGCAAGCCATAGCGGCATTCTTTTGGCAAGTACTTCAACAAGTTTCGGAGCTAACACCAAAAGGCCAAGGGTGGCTAGTGCTGAAAGAGCAAATCCGAAATCCATGGCTAGTGCCGGTTGGTAAATCAGAAGAATCACAACAGCAAGCGATAGCGCTTCTAAAGGTGGAACTCTCCTACCTAAGATGAACCCCACAAGTACTGCACCAACCATCACGCTAGCTCTTAGCACGCTAGGTTCTGGACCTACTAAACCTAGATACCCGAAGATGACACCAAAACTTAGCGATAACCGGATAGGTCTTCTAATTGGCAAAAGGTTTAGAAGAAAAGCAGCACCTGCCAGAACAATTGCACAGTTCGTTCCACTAACTGCCGAGAGATGAGTAAGCGATACAACTTTTAGATTCTCTAAGGCCTCGGAAGACAGTTTCCAATCATCACCAATAGTGAGCCCTGCAACCAGAGCAGCCGAATCAGATGTGACACCGGATAGAGAGCTAGTAAAAGAACTGCGGAGCTGTTGCAGAGGATCAACATCGTTGCTTGTGCTCAATGAACGAAGGCTCTTTAGGTTGCTAGAGAAGTCCTCATCATTCTTAAACGCAGGCCTCAGTGACACAACAGCTTTGATACTTGAACCAGAGAGTAAATCTCTGACCTCTTCACCCCCGGCTAAGGAACCTGTTCTGCCCTGAAGCGGACCAGATGAGAGGACTCTGATCTTGGTGGCAAACTTTTCTGTCCCAGCAAATCCTTTGGCTGGCTTTGAGGTTTCCAGCACCTGAGCACTTATGGTTACAGTCGATCTGTTTTCGACAAGACTTGTGAAACTTTCAGGTGCAATCGCTGGTTCAAGGAAGTTGACAAAGACTGCTGCAAGTATCCAGGCAGACACAGCTCCTATGCGAAGTATCAAAGCGTCACTAAGTCTTTGACCGAAGCGAACAGTTTGTCGCCAATACCTGCAACATTTAGTAGGTCTTCTTTGGCTTTGAATCCCCCGTTTGCAGTTCGCCAGTCAATCATGCGTCCAGCCAGTGCTGGACCGACACCAGGTAGTTCCTCTAACTGAGAAGCTGATGCTTGATTCAATGAAATCAGTGAAGAGACCATTGAGTTCTCAAAAGATTGAACACCGTTTTGTGAAGAGATAAGCAATTGCTCGCCATCGTTTAGTGCTCGAGCCATATTCACGCTTGCTTGATTTGCTTTAGCAGTGAATCCGCCAGCTGCTAGCACCGCATCATAAACACGAGTGCCTGACTCAAGCTGATAAATACCAGGTGACTTGACTGAACCTGCAACATGAACATAAATCTTCGGTGAGCTGATTGCTCTAGGCTCGTCAGTGGTTTCAATACCTTTAGGTATTGTTGCCGTGTTGTCTTTCCAAATACCTGAACTAAAGACATAGGTACCAAAAGCAACAACTGCAAGGACTGTGATTGTGGCCTTGAGTGCACGTGGGCTGAATTCAGCTAAGAGTTCTTTGATCCATACAAGCATGGAAGAAAACTAAATCGACAGCATGAACTTTTTTCTAAGTAAAACAAGAAATGTATAGAACTAGCCCTTAGTAACTATGTTGATAAGTTTCGGAGTTCTAATGATGACCTTGACTATTTCCCTGCCATCAA
>JAPLAJ010000160.1 GCA_026393335.1 Rhodoluna sp.
AAGAAGGTAGGACTTGGAGTTCTAATGGCTGAGATTGAAGCCAGAAGAGCAAAGATTTATGCCGAAGGATTAGCTGATCCTTCAAAGAAGAAGAAACTTCCTTTCCTACCAGGAGTTATTGGTCTAATTACTGCTGAGAACTCAGATGCAGAAAAAGATGTTAGACAAAACGTTCTCTTGAGATGGCCAGAAGCAGTTATCAAAATGGCTAACGTTTCTGTTCAAGGAGCTGAGTGTGCCCCGAGTGTCATTGCAGCTCTAAAGAAGATGGATGCAGATCCCGAGGTTGAGGTAATCATCATTACCCGTGGAGGTGGTGGATTCTTAGATCTAGTTGGCTTTAGCGATGAAGCTCTGGTTAGAGCTGTTGCTGCTTGTGAGACTCCGGTTATCTCAGCTATTGGTCACGAGAATGACAGACCAATCATTGATGATGTTTCTGACCTAAGAGCTTCAACACCAACTGATGCTGCTAAACGAGTGGTTCCAGATGTTGTTGAAGAAAGAAGAAAGATCAGAGAATCTCTCGAGCGAATGAAATCAATCATTGGTTCATACCTTGGCCACCAGGTAACTCTGATTCAACAGATACGACAGCACCCTCTCCTAAAAGATCCTCACGCCTACCTAATCCAAAGAACAGATGACCTAGCTAGAGCGCTAGGTGAACTACGCGATGACCTTGATTACAAGCTGGATAAGCAATCAACTGACCTCACTAACAAGAAGAACCTCCTTCGCTCCCTCTCCCCGCAAAGCACTCTAGATAGAGGCTATGCCGTGGTTAGGGATGCTGATGGCCAGGTAATTACTGACCCTAAGAAGGTCAAAACTGGTACTTTACTCAAACTAAAGGTTGCCAAGGGCGACCTGGATGCAACCGCTAACTAATCAACGATTAAACTGGAGAAACAATGACTGAGAAGAACCCTAACGCTGATATCGCAGAGATGACCTATGAGCAGGCTCGCGATGAACTGACCAAAGTCCTCAACCAACTTGAGCAAGGTTCAGTAACTCTAGATCAGAGCATGGCTCTATGGCAGCGCGGAGAAGTTCTAGCTCAGAAGTGTGAAGAGTGGCTAACTGGAGCCAGAGCAAAACTTGATGAAGTTCTAAAGAAGAAGGACTAAACACCTCTTGAGTGATTCAGCTGCTAGACATAGAGCCCGTCAAACTGTTATCAACCTTTGCTTAGCTCTTGCTGCATCCATCGGCTTAGTAGTCACACTCGTACTGATTGTTCCTAGAGATGATTCGAACCGCATCAAAGAAGTTGACTATCCAACTATCTCTCAGAAAGCCAAAGTTGATTCTGGTTTTGAAGTCATCACAATCACTCCCCCTACCAACTGGTGGTCAAATAACGCAGCTCTCACAACCAACAACATAGACACTGTTCCTGTGTTCAAAGCAGGCTTTGTTGGAAGCGACATCAAATACATCGGTTATACCCAAGCTTTCAACGCCAACCCAACCTGGTTAGCACTAGCACTAAATGGCAAAGTAATCACCGGTGAATACTCTTCAAAGCACTACAAGTGGGATATCTACGAATCAGTAGTAAAGAATGACCCTAAGAAAACCATGGATTACATCATGGTCCTAAACCACAAAGACCAAGACTATGTTCTGCTCTATGGTGTTGCTGATAAAAGTGAATTCAAAACCTTTGTTGATTCAATCGATAAAGAACTATGGGGAGTGCCACAAATTGACTAACTCAAATAGACCTGAGACTCCAACTCAAGCATGGCAAGCCATGCTTGAAGGAAACAAAAGATTTGTAACTGACAAACCAGCTCACCTAAGACAAGACTTCGGTCTTAGAACACAGCTGGCTAAAGAGCAAAAACCTTTTGCTGCTTTGTTTGGTTGTGCTGATTCAAGACTCTCCGCTGAAATCATCTTTGATGTTGGTCTTGGCGATCTATTTGTTGTTCGAAATGCTGGACAGGTAATCGCTGAAACCATTCTTGGCTCTCTAGAGTATGCAGTTGAAGTTCTAGGAGTGCCACTAATCCTGGTCCTAGGCCATGACGAATGTGGGGCAATTAGAACAACCATGAACTCAGCAGAAGGACATGACCTGCCTGCTGGAGAGTTCATTCAGAATCTTGTTGACCGTATCTCCCCCACCGTTTTAGCGGCTAAAGCTAACGGCTTGCACGAAATTGATGAAATTACAGACCTTCACGTTAGAGACACCATCAATGAACTGATAGCTCGTTCCAGCCTCATCGCGCAGCGCATTGAATCGGGTAAATTGGCAGTTGTTGGAGCAAACTACAAGCTAACCCTTGGTGAGATTCAAGAGATCGTAACCATCGGCAATACCAAATAGAAAAGGCAACTAAATGGAATACCGCATTGAACACGACACCATGGGTGAAGTCAAGGTCCCAGTAGACGCTCTTTACGCAGCACAAACTGCAAGAGCCGTAGAGAACTTCCCAATAAGCGGTACCACCCTAGAGCGAGCACACATTGCAGCTCTTGCTCAGATCAAGAAGTCAGCAGCCTTAGCTAACGCCTCACTTGGTGTTTTAGATAAGAACATTGCTGATGCTATTGCCTATGCTGCCGATGAAGTTATCTCAGGTAAGCACGATAAAGAATTCCCAGTGGACATTTTCCAGACTGGTTCAGGAACTTCATCGAATATGAACATGAATGAAGTTCTAGCAAACCTTGCAAGCGCAAAGCTAGGTAGCAAGGTTCACCCTAACGACCACGTAAACGCTTCCCAGTCATCAAACGATGTCTTCCCTACTTCAGTGCACCTAGCTGTTACCGCTGCTCTTATTCACAACCTGCTTCCATCTCTTGATCACCTAGCAAAGGCATTAGAGGTAAAAGCTAAGGCTTGGGAGTCAGTAGTAAAAGCAGGCCGTACGCACCTAATGGATGCAACTCCAGTGACCCTAGGCCAAGAGTTTGGTGGCTATGCAGCTCAGATTCGATATGGCATTGAAAGAGTTGAATCCACTATCTCTCGTGTTGCTGAAGTTCCACTGGGTGGAACAGCTGTTGGCACAGGCATTAACACTCCTAAGGGTTTCCCGCAAGAAGTAATTCGTTTACTTGCAGCAGAGACAAAGCTTCCAGTAACAGAAGCTAGAAACCACTTTGAAGCACAAGGTGCTAGAGATGCACTGGTAGAAGCATCAGGTGCGCTTAGAACTCTTAGCGTTGGAGTTACCAAGATTGCTAATGACCTTCGTTGGATGGGTTCAGGACCTAACGCAGGTATCGGTGAGCTCTCAATTCCAGATCTACAACCAGGCTCATCAATCATGCCTGGCAAGGTTAACCCTGTTATTCCAGAGGCAGTATTGATGG
>JAPLAJ010000114.1 GCA_026393335.1 Rhodoluna sp.
AACAGAACCAAGCATTACCGCATCTGCTCCACAAGCAATGGCCTTAACGATATCTCCTGAAGTTCCAAGCCCACCATCAGCGATCACGTGCACATAACGGCCACCTGATTCATCCATGTAGTCCCTTCTTGCTCCTGAAACATCGGCAACAGCAGTTGCCATCGGTGCGTGAATACCAAGAACCTTACGAGTAGTAGAGGCAGCTCCACCACCGAAACCAACTAGGACACCGGCAGCACCAGTTCTCATTAGGTGAAGTGCAGCAGTATATGTTGCAGCACCACCAACAATTACTGGAACATCTAGTTCATAAATAAATTCTTTTAGATTCAAAGCCTCTTGAGTCTTAGAAACGTGCTCTGCAGAAACTGTTGTTCCTCTAATTACAAAAAGATCTACACCTGCTGAGATAACAGCCTTGGCATATTCTTTTGTCTTTTGTGGAGACAATGCTCCAGCAACTGTCACACCGGATGCACGGATATAAGCAAGTCTTTCTTTGATAAGTTCAGGCTTGATTGGTTCTGCATACATCTTCTGCATTGCAACTGTTGCCTCTGCTGGAGAAAGCTTTGCGATCTCTGCTAACTGCTTAGCAGGGTCTGCATATCGAGTCCATAAACCTTCTAGATCTAGAACACCTAAACCGCCTAGCTTGCCAATTGCGATAGCGGTATCAGGAGATACCACTGAGTCCATGGGAGCTGCTAGAACTGGAAGCTGGAAGCTATAGGCATCGATGTTCCATGCTGTTGAAATATCTCTTGGATCACGAGTTCTTCTTGAAGGAACTATTGCAATATCATCAAATGCCCAGCTGCGGTTACCGCGCTTACCGCGACCAATTTCCATTTCGCTCAACTATTTCTCCTAGCGGTTGTTGTAATTCGGGGCTTCGACAGTCATTTGAATATCGTGTGGGTGGCTCTCCTTGAGACCGGCTGGAGTAATTCTTACAAACTTACCCTTAGCCTGAAGTTCGTCAATGGTGGCTGCTCCTACATAACCCATGGCTGCTCGAAGACCACCGATTAACTGGTGAGCAACTGTGCCAACTGTGCCACGGTAAGGAACTCTTCCTTCAATACCTTCAGGAACTAGCTTGTCTTCTCTTAGAACATCGTCCTGGAAGTAACGGTCTTTAGAGTAGCTCTTAGCTTCGCCACGAGACTGCATAGCGCCAAGAGATCCCATACCTCTATAGGTCTTGAACTGCTTGCCACCAACGAAGGTGATATCTCCTGGGGCCTCATCGGTACCTGCTAGAAGAGACCCAATCATTACTGCGTTTGCACCAGCAACCAGAGCCTTAGGAATATCTCCTGAGAACTGCAATCCACCATCAGCGATAACTGGAACTCCAGCGCTCTTACAAGCAAGGCTTGCTTCATAAACAGCAGTGATCTGAGGAACACCAACACCTGCGATAACACGAGTTGTACAAATAGAACCAGGTCCTACCCCAACCTTCACACCATCAGCACCAGCAGCAACTAGAGCTGCTGCACCTTCACGAGTTGCAACGTTTCCACCAATAACATCTACATGCTTAGCAACTGGTTCTGCTTTTAGTTTGGCAACCATATCCAATACAGCGGTGTTGTGTCCGTGCGCGGTATCAACAATAAGAATGTCAACGCCAGCATCAACCAGAGCCATAGCTCTTTCCCAACCTTGATCGCCAACACCAACAGCAGCTGCTACTAGCAAACGACCTTTAGAGTCCTTGCTGGCAAGCGGATACTTTTCGCTCTTATCAAAATCTTTGATTGTGATTAGACCTTTTAGTTTTCCACTTGGATCAACTAGTGGAAGTTTTTCAATTCTGTGCTGAGCAAAGATAGCAATGGCAGTCTCAGGTGAAACTCCAACTGGAGCTGTAACCAAAGGCATTGGAGTCATTACATCTTTTACAAGTGTTGTGGTCTTTTGAACTTCATTCACAAAACGCATATCCCTGTTGGTAACAATTCCAACCAGAGTGCCATCTTCATCGATAACTGGAAGACCTGAAACTCGATAAGTTGCACACACAGAATCAACTTCCTGCAAAGTTGCTAGCTGATGTGTAGTAACCGGATGAGTAATCATTCCAGCTTCTGATCTTTTTACTAGATCAACCTGAGTTGCCTGCTGGTCAATTGAAAGGTTCCTGTGTAGAACACCCAATCCACCTTGGCGAGCTATAGCAATAGCTAGGCGAGCCTCGGTAACTGTGTCCATGGCTGAAGAAAGAAGGGGGATGTTGATTGACAGTCGCTTGGTTACCTGAGTCTTGGTAGAGACCTGGCTTGGGACAACATCGGACTGGCCAGGCAGAAGCAATACGTCGTCATAAGTTAGCCCAGTAAAGCCAAAAGGGTCATTTTGAGTCATTTTCAACCTGTCAGGAGTTTAGATTAGCCAATTCTACCCTGACTAGTTGGCCCTTGTTTAGGGTCAATTTGGGCTGAAGACCGAGCTCTGCGTGAAGGTGCCGGAACTGCCGTATCTGAAGACCGAATACTGGCTCTGATCCGTAAAACCCTGCTTATTAAAGACCTTTAGCCCACCACTTAGGGCCTTTGAAATAGCAGTTCTAATCTCTTCAGGCTCTCCTGTTTTGGCCTTGATTCGGGCTTCAACGGCTATTTTGAGCGCATCATAAGTTCTTTGACCCAGGGCTAAAACAGCCGTTCCTCTGGGTCCAACTACAGTTTGATTACCCAACAACTTAGCCAGATCAGCTTTGAACCTAGGTTCGATATCAGTTTGTGGGCTGATAGCCACTGCTCCCTTGAGAGCCTTAGCCCAAGGGTAGCTTGAGTAGTCGCCCAGGTTACTTGGCACCATATAAACCTGCGGCACCTCACTCACCCAGTCTTCAAGCGAACTAAAGAAGGCAAGCGATTCTTCCATGGATAGTAGAACTAGAGCATCCGGCTTGGTCTTGGCTATCGCCTTTATATCTTTGATATTCAAAGTTTGAACACGATGACCTCTAATAGCTAAACCGAACGCCAGCGATTTCATCTGATCTCTGCTTGATTCCAAGGAGCTAGAAACAATCAAAGTGCTAGCTGGCTTTGACCTAGCAATCATTTCGCTAAGTGCAAAAGAATCTTGACTTGGGCTAGTTGCCAATCTAAACAACCAAGGCTTTGTGTTTTTGGCACCTAGCTCATCTTCAAGTGATGAAGGTGCAATCATGGGCAAAGGATTCTTTATGGTGCTTTCAACAAGCGCTCTTGCCGAATCAGATTCAATTGGCGCAAGAATCACTTCTGTTCGTAACGCTTTTAGTTTGGCGAAGGCTCTGGAATAGTCACTCTCAGAGTCGCCAATATCAATAAAGCTCAGTTCAACTTTTACCTGACTCTTCTCTTCAACTAAATCATTAACAGCTAACTTGGCAGCTGCCCGTTGAATAGAACCAGCAAACCCAAGTTCGCCACTATCACTTACCAACACACCAACTCGAAGGCCAGGTGCTAATGGTTTCGCGTTTCCCATGGAAACTAAATACAAACCACCAACACCGATAAGTGTGGCAAGGGCAATGTTTCTAAGTTTTCTCATCTCAAGAGAATAAAGAAATATGCAAACAAAGTTTTTAGTTTTCAACAGTTAAATAGAAACGGGCCGGCTAAATTAGCCGACCCGTTTGTATTAGAACTATTTACTCCTTGGTGCCATTGATGCTCGCGCTTACAACAGCGTTAGCAGACATGTTCCACTTAGCCATAAGAGCTGCATACTGTCCGTCATCAATTAGTGACTGAAGAGCTGCTTGGATTGCATCGCGAAGTTCGGTGTCCTTCTTCAAGATGGCAATACCAACAAAGCCAGCGTCATAACCGTTAGGAGCGTCTGGGTCGTTGACTACGTCGAAGTATTCACCGTCACCAGCCTTAGCTGCAGCACCCTGAGCTACGAATGAGTCCATCATTACTGCATCGCCCTGGCCAGCACGAAGTGCATTCTGCATGCTTGGAGCATCAGGTAGCTGAGTTAGAGTGATCTCTTTCTTGCCTGAAACCTTACAGCTTTCGGACATTGTGCCGATTAGGTCAATCTGAATTGTTCCGTTTTGAACGATTACAGTCTTGCCACAAAGGCTCATTGGGTTTGTGATGTTCTCAGGGTTACCCTTAGCAACAATCATCTGTGATCCACCAATGTTGTAGTCAACAAAGTCAACCTTTGCCTGACGCTCAACAGTGTCGCTCATAGAGCTGATGATGATGTCGTTAGTACCTGATTCAAGGGAGGCAATGATGGTATCGAATACAGCATCATTTACACGGATTTTGGTACCTAGCTTCTCACCGATTAGGTTGATTAGTTCAATATCAACACCAGTTAGAACGCCGTCCTCATCGATGTACTCGAATGGCTCGTAAGGAATGTCGCTGGCGACATCGATACCATTGTCAAGATATTCAGCTGGCAGAAGTTCCTGAGCTGCTTTGTCAACCTTTGACTGGTCAACACCGTTGTTTGGTCCGCTTGCGCAACCAGCTAGCACCAGAAGGCTGGCGGTAATTACTGCTACGAAACCTAGTTTCTTTATAGCCATTTTTCTCTACTTTCTTATGTTTGGTTTTACTTGGGATAACTCTAGAGGACTTTATTCAGGAATGCTTTGGTTCTTGCTTCCTGCGGGTTGTCCAGTACTTGCTTGGGTGTTCCAACTTCAACTATCTGACCTTTATCAATAAAGACCACCCGGTCAGCTACTTCCTTGGCAAAGCCCATCTCATGGGTAACCACAATCATGGTCATCCCTGCCTTAGCCAAGTTCTTCATCACATCCAGCACATCGCCAACTAGTTCTGGGTCAAGTGCTGAGGTTGGCTCATCAAAGAGCATCAATTTTGGTTTCATAGCCAGAGCCCTGGCAATGGCAACTCTCTGCTGTTGCCCGCCAGATAACTGGGAAGGATAGTGATCGCCTTTATCAGCTAGTCCTACCTGCTCTAACAATTGCAAACCTAGAGCCTTCGCATCGTCGGCATTCATACCCGCTACTCCCATCGGAGCTTCAATGATGTTCTGCAAAGCAGTTAGGTGTGGGAAGAGGTTAAATCTTTGGAATACCATGCCTATGCCTTGACGAGCCTTAGCGATGTCTTTGGACTTCATTTCATAAAGAACATTGCCTACCTGGCGATAACCCATAAGTTCCCCGTTGACATAGATACGTCCACCATTGATTGATTCCAAGTGGTTTAGACATCTTAGGAAAGTTGATTTGCCAGATCCTGAGGGTCCGATAATGCAGAGCACTTCCCCCTGTTCCACTTTTAAAGTGATACCGCTAAGCACCTCAACTGAACCGTAGCTCTTTCGAACACTTCTCGCATCAACCATTACTTCACTCATAAGCGTCTACCCACCTTAAACGCTCTAGGGGCTGCTCGACCGCCAACTGTTTCAAAGCCTCGACCATACTTCTTCTCGAGGGCTCTCTGTGGGAAGCCAAGAATTGATGTCATAAGCAAATACCAGAAACCACTTACGATTAGCAATTCAATCTGAGCTAGGTTGGCAGATGATATTGTGCTGGCCTGGGTATAGAGTTCGGCAACAGCAATCATCTGAAGCAAAGATGTGTTTTTCAACATGCCGATGAATTCATTGCCCATGGGCGGAATAATCACACGCATAGCCTGAGGTAGAACAATTCTTCTCATTGTGTATTTACTTGACATACCTAGAGACTTAGCGGCTTCAGTCTGGCCTTGATCAACAGCCAAGATTCCAGCTCGAACAATTTCAGCCGAGTAAGCAGCTTCATTCAGAGAAAGGGCAATGATACCTGCCACGATTGCAGGAATAATATCACTGGTCTCACCCCTTACAAAAACTATGTCGGTGAATGGAACTCCAAGAAACAGTTCAGGGAAAATAATTCCAAGATAACCCCAGAACACAATCTGCAAAAGCAACGGTGTTCCTCTAAAGAATTCAATAAAACCAGTTGCCAACCAACGCAACAAAGGGTTAACACTTAGCTTCATTATTGCCAACAGCGTTGCTAAGACTGCACCGATAGTCATACAGACAACTGTCACCATGACGGTTACGGCCGCACCTTCTAGAATTCGGTGGTCAAAAAGGAACTTGAGCACAATCTCGTGCTGAATGGATTTGGCACTAACAACTGAATAAATAAAGTTCAGTAGCAGGGCAGTTGCCAGTGCTCCAGAGATCCACCGCCAAGGGTGTCTAAGCGGAACTGCTACGACGTCATCGCCGTAATCAATGTCCTGCGCTTTAGGCATGTGGCTCATCTTTCGTTTAATTGCTATTTCTCTAAGTTACTCCCCTTTAAAGGCAAAACCTCGAGCATAGCTCGAGGTTTAATCCTTAGTATTTGATAGCGCTTAGCGCTCTACTACCGCTAGTACGTCTCTGGCTGAAAGAACTAGGTATTCCTTACCGTTGTACTTAAGCTCTGTGCCACCGTATTTAGAGAAGATAACTCGGTCGCCGACTGAGATATCCAGTGGGACACGGTTACCGTTGTCATCTACGCGGCCAGGGCCAACAGCGATAACTTCGGCTTCCTGAGGCTTCTCCTTGGCGGTATCTGGGATTACCAGACCCGAAGCAGTGACTTGTTCTGCCTCAACTGGGAGAACGACAATACGATCTTCTAGTGGCTTGATTGAAACCGACACGTGAACCTCTTCTTTTATTTGCTGGATTTTGGTGATTTTGCTCACCTGGTCACAAGTTTATCTCTTTTTAGCACTCCTGCAACCAGAGTGCTAACTCTTCGCTGTTAGCGTTGATTTATGGACCGCACCGGCTTTTTGAGCCTTATCAGCCCCGAGGGGCAGGCTCTTCTAGCCGAAGTAGGAGACATCGACTCCAAAGCCGACATGGTCAAAATAGTCTCCAAGCTCCGAGGCAAAGGCCACTCAGCAGAACTAGTTGCAACGGTGCTTACCCAGATCAAACTAAGAAGAAGAGCTAAAGCTAAATTTGGTGAATTTTCCGAAGGTATGTTTTTCACCGAAGAAGGGCTTGAACAAGCATCAAGGCTAAATGTTGCTGCCATTCATGCTGGCAGATTTAGAGCAAATGGACTAGCCCGTATTGCCGATTTAGGTTGCGGCATTGGTGCTGAAACTCTTGCTCTAGCAAGTCTTGATATGGATGTGATGGCATTTGAACTAGATGAGGTAACAGCAGCTATCGCCACATACAACCTCGCTCGCTTTGAGAATGTGAAGGTTGAGCAAGCTGATGTCACCAATATTGACTTAGAAGTATTCGATGGCTTATTTATAGATCCAGCAAGACGAGATCTAAATGATGCAAAAACGAATATCAATAAACGCAAATACGA
>JAPLAJ010000010.1 GCA_026393335.1 Rhodoluna sp.
ATTCTTGGGGCAGGTCTGTGCAAGCTGGTTGCAACTAATCCAGGTGACCCTTGGTTCAAGCCCGCCAGAGCAGTCAGCAGAAGTTTTCTTGTTTCCAAAGCTCCTAACCTAATTACTATTTCTGATTTTGCTTGGCTATCGATGGCTAACCCAACAGCACTAATTACAACAACTCAGACCTCTGGTGTTACTGCACTTTCAGCAAGCCCTTCATCTACCTGTCGCATGGAAGGCAACCTACTTAGAGCTCTAAAAATAGGGACTTGTTCAGTTAGGGCAACCAGTCCCAGCTCCTCAAACTATTTGACAGCCAAGACTATTTATAAAACAGTCAAGATTGCTCTCACCTCTAGAGTGATGCCTCCACAGGTAAATCAGGTTGGACCTTGGACTATCAGACAGTTATCTTTCAACGATGGCAATTCCTATAACGACACAACTTCGGCAAACTCTTGGGTAAAAAGTGGCTGGTTCAAAGCAGGTCTTGGTTTTAGAATTGCGCAACTAGAAGTTCTTTCCACTACCAGAGTCACCTATCTTCTAAAAGATGGCTCTGGTTATCCAGCAGCAAACAAAGTTCTAAACCTAAGTGTTGGTAAAAGATATGCAAGCTCAAACGCTATTGTTCAAGTTGGTAATCAGAGCACTACTGGTATCGATAAAAGCCCTGCCGACCAATTGTTAGTAACCGGTACAACTGATGCTCAAGGTCAAGTTAGCTTTGATATAAAAGGTTTAGATTCTCAAGCTAGAAACGGTCTATACACTCAGATAGCTGCATGGGTAACCGACATGGCTCTGGATACCATCGACATAATCAACCTCGAATACAGCATTCCCTCCTCTGGTGAATCAGGACCTATAACTCCAAACCCTAACCTGGCAGCCCCGCAAGGACCAATAGATAGCCTGTTCTATCAACCTTGCACAGGGATCACGCTTGTTGGCCAGATTGCAGCCATTAGCACTGACCCAACAAACCCTGCAGTAACTGCACTGGCTGTTACCAGAGGACGACCTGACGCACCTTCTGGCTTGTGGGACTATTCGGTGTTGGCAACACTGCCAGAAGGATCTTTTGTTTCAAGTGGTTCAAAGATAGTTACCGTTCAGGTCTACTCACCACTTGCAGGTACCCCGATGAGATTGCGGGTGCACAACACAAGATCTAATTACACAAAGTTTGTTGAAACAGAAGCAGTTACAACTAAAGTCAACCAGTGGGAGACACTCACATTTGATTTCGGTAAGTTAGCTTCGGGCTCGCAGGCAATAAGCAGCACAACAACTTATTCAACGCTGTCACTAATCATTGAGCCAGGCAAAGCCTCAACTGGTCAAAAGTATTTCTTCAAGAACTTCAATATCCCAGGTGCCCTTATTGGTAAAACAGCACTTACAACTACCTCCACTTCCCCATCCATGTCAACTGCACCAGGAGCTAATGGAAGTTATCTTTGGAGCGAAGAGTTCAACGGTGCAGCTAAATCAAGACCAAACTCATCGGCGTGGAAGTATGCCTTGGACTGGAATAACTTCATCC
>JAPLAJ010000024.1 GCA_026393335.1 Rhodoluna sp.
AGAGAACCCTCAGGTCTGGCACATGTTCGAAAAGTGGGAGAGCAGAGATGCTTGGAATGACCACATGAAGACAGAACACGTTGCCAAGATCCAACAGCTAGAGCCATCACTAATTGTTGCTCCAACAGTATTGAATTTCTACAACCCTGTTCTATCTTCGGCGGATTTCAACTAGTCTGATTTCATACCGCTCGTAGGGGGAAATCATGAACAAGGCAACAATCGCTGTTACAACGATTCTTGTTACATTGTCGATTTCAGGATGCTCAACCATCCACGATCAAAAGCCAACAGGTGAAGTGATACGAGCTACCACTAAACCTGTCATCGCTCAGATTGAGTATGCCAAGAAACATTACAAGTCACCTAACAAAGAAACCTTTGGTGATTTAGGTGGTACTGATTGTGTGAACTTTGTTTCACAAACACTTCTGTCTAGAGGCTGGAACCTGAACCCAGATTGGACATACAAACCTGAATTCTCAAGAGCTTGGATTTCCTCAACTGGATTCCGTGAGTATCTACTCACTAAACCTGAATTAGCAACAGAACTTACTTGGGAAGACAGAGATCTAATCCAGGTAGGAGATGTTGTCCAATTCGATTGGGACAATTCAGGCGATAGAGACCACACAGCGATAATCTCTGGGATTCAAATAACTAACGGCAAAAGAGAACTACTTCACACATCCCATTCACCAGCCGCCTTTGACTGGCCGATAACAGAGCTCTTAGCAGAGCAGGACAAAAGAACTAAGGTTTACTTCTGGCAGCTAGCCAAATAAAGAAAAAGCCTTAGTCACTTTGGGCTTGAGATTTCTCAAGTCACAGATAGAGTATTCGTATGGGAACAAAAACCACAGACAAAGCACAAGATGCCAAATCAAAATCAAGCCTTCGCGACAAGCTTGCCGCCAAGAAGATCGCTAAACACGAGGCACAAGAAATTCGTATTGACGACTTTATCGAGAACAACTCGGTTCGGGGTGAAGACTATTTGCAGGAGCTGAGAGATGCTAATCCTTCCTTTTCCCCCAAACAATTAAATCCGGTCCTTCAAAGAGAATTCGTAACTGCGTATTGCGACTCATCCACAGATCGCCAGAAACAAATTTCAATAGAACTCTTCGTTCTTACTTCAATCGCTTTGTATCAAAGCAGCGAACCGGAGGTTATCCGCAAAGCTATCGCTCATATGGATAAGAGCATTAGGGCGATAGCCATTGTAAAAATTAAATCTAAAGCTATAAATGTTGCTAAGAAAGCTGCTTTGCCGGCGTTGGAAATTGCAATTTTCTTCATTGGGAAGAAACTTCCTACGAGTTCGCGCTTAGCCAAATGGACCAAAGTTGCTGCGGTAGGTGTACCCATGGTTAAGGGTGCCATGAATGGAAGAGTCGAGAAATCAGACGCTGAGGTTGAGCGTGATGAAAGACAGGCATACAAAGTCATTGATGGCCTACGCCCAATTATTGGCAAGTTGCCAAAATCATGGCCTGAAGCTTAGTCGTTCTTAAGTCGTCCGCTAAAGATCTACTGTGCGCGGACGCCTGATCCAAATAAAGAAAAAGCCCTAGTCATCTAGGGCTTTTCTATTCTGGCGGAGACGAGAGGATTTGAACCTCCGAAGGGCTTTTAAGACCCTTACCTCATTAGCAGTGAGGCGCACTCGACCGGGCTATGCGACGTCTCCAGAACTTCACCAGTTTAGCCGAAAACTTCCCTCCTTATATATAGTCATTGAGGATAAGGCCTTATTGGGCTAAACTAAC
>JAPLAJ010000140.1 GCA_026393335.1 Rhodoluna sp.
CCAGAACTTACTGACGAACAGGCGTTGATAGTTCATCGTGGGGAGACTTGCTACGTTCTATTAAATCTTTACCCATACAACTCAGGCCATTTGCTAGTTGTGCCTTATCGTCACATCCCTAACTACACAGATGCCAATGAGCAAGAGATTCTTGAATACGGGACACTCACTCAGCAGGCGATGAAAGTTCTCAAAGCCGTTGGCGGAGCTCATGGATTCAACATCGGCATGAATCAAGGGGATGTTGCAGGTGCTGGTATCGCAGGCCATCTTCATCAGCACATCGTTCCTAGGTGGCGTAATGATTCAAATTTCTTCCCGATTATCGCCCAAACTAAGGCTCTTCCTAAGCTCCTAGGGGATGTACGGGTGGAAATCGCTAGTGCATGGCGCAATCTTTCTTAACACTGCTCAGGCTGTCTATCAAGGCGTTTAGAATAGTGCCATGACTGAGAAATCAAACGACAAACAATCAACTCCACTTGTAAAGCGCGGCCTTGCAGAGATGCTAAAGGGTGGTGTGATCATGGATGTGGTAACAGCCGACCAGGCCAAGATTGCTGAAGATGCTGGTGCAGTTGCAGTTATGGCTCTTGAAAGAGTTCCTGCGGACATCAGAGCTCAGGGTGGCGTTGCAAGAATGAGTGATCCAGACCTAATCGATCAGATTATCTCTGCTGTATCTATTCCAGTCATGGCTAAAGCCCGTATCGGACATTTCGTTGAGGCGCAGATTCTGCAGTCACTAAAGGTTGACTACATCGATGAGTCAGAAGTTTTATCTCCTGCAGATTACGTTCATCACATTGATAAGTGGAAGTTTGATGTTCCATTCGTGTGTGGAGCTACCAACCTAGGTGAAGCACTAAGAAGAGTCACTGAAGGCGCTGCAATGCTTCGTTCCAAAGGCGAAGCTGGTACAGGCGATGTAAGCGAAGCAATGAAGCACATCCGAACAATCCTTGGTGAAGTTAGAGCGCTTTCTTCAAAATCAGAAGACGAGCTCTACGTAGCGGCTAAAGAACTGCAAGCACCACTAGAACTTGTTCGTGAAGTTGCTCGAACAGGCAAGCTACCAGTGGTTCTATTTACAGCTGGTGGAATTGCTACTCCAGCAGATGCCGCTCTGATGATGCAGATGGGTGCCGATGGTGTGTTCGTTGGCTCAGGTATCTTCAAGTCAGGAAATCCAGCTGCTCGTGCAGCTGCAATTGTTAAAGCAACAACTTCGTTTGACGACCCTGATGTGCTAGCAAATGTAAGCAGAGGTCTAGGTGAAGCAATGGTGGGAATCAATGTTGCAGATCTTCCTGCGCCACACCGTCTGGCTGATAGAGGCTGGTAGTTTTTGAAACCAATCGGCGTTCTGTGTTTGCAGGGCGATTTTAGAGAACATCTACTTACCTTCAAAGCGCTCGGTATTCCAACTGTTCGAGTTCGTAAGGAAGAAGGGCTAATAGGTATTGGTGGCTTGGTCATTCCAGGTGGCGAAAGTACCGTCATAGACAAACTAAGCAAAATCTTTGGTCTGAGAGATTCCATCATCAAACTCATCAGCCAAGGATTACCCACATTCGGAACATGCGCAGGTCTAATTCTTTTGGCAGAGAAGTTAGTAGACGGAACTCAAACGCAACAGACATTCGGGGGATTGAATGTTGTGGTGCAACGCAACGCATTCGGTTCACAACTGGATTCCTTTGAAGAGGATGTTGATTTCGTAGGTATAGATACTCCAGTGCACGCAGCCTTCATTAGAGCTCCGATAGTTACTGAAATTGGTGCAGATGTATCTGTTGTAGCAAAACTTGAGGATGGTCGAATAGTTGGCGTTCAACAAGGGAACATACTTGGGATTAGCTTTCATCCAGAGGTAACAGGTGAAACCGCTGTGCACAGGTACTTTGCTGACATGTGTAAAAGCGCGAATTTCTAGTTCAATAACTAAACTTATACAGAAGAAAACTCTAGGAGCATCATGTCGGGCCATTCCAAATGGGCAACCACCAAACATAAAAAAGCAATCATCGATAGCCGTCGTGCGAAGCTTTTTGCAAAGCTCATCAAGAACATCGAAGTAGCAGCTCGTACTGGGGGAGCAGACATTGATGGCAATCCAACTCTTTACGATGCGATTCAAAAGGGACGTAAGTCTTCACTCCCAAAAGACAACATTGAATCTGCTGTTAAACGAGGCGCTGGATTAGATGGTTCAGCTGTTGAGTATCAAACCATCATGTATGAAGGTTATGGACCTAACGGAGTAGCGATGTTGATCGAGTGTCTTACCGACAACAAAAACAGAGCAGCTGCAGAGGTTCGTTTGGCTGTCACCCGCAACGGTGGCACCATGGCCGACCCTGGTTCTGTTTCTTACCAGTTCAGCCGTAAGGGTGTAATTGTTGTTGAGAAGACCGAGACCACCAATGAAGACACAGTCCTCGAAGCAGTGCTCGAAGTAGGCGTTGAAGACGTTCAGGACAGAGGTTTCCAACTTCTTGTTACTACAGATCCATCGAAGATGGTTGAGGTTAGAACTGCTTTACAGAATGCTGGCATTGACTATGAGAGTGCCGACGTTGAATTCATCTCTTCTATGCCTGTACAAGTCGATGTTGATACAGCTCGCAAAGTAATCGCTCTGATTGATGCACTTGAAGACTCAGATGAAGTGCAGAACGTATTCTCTAACTTTGACATGACCGCAGAAGTAGCCGCAGCTCTCGATGCCGAGTAAAGCCGAAAGCAAAGTTATTGGGTTCGACCCAGGTCTTACCCGCTGCGGTTTTGGTGTTGTAGTTAAAGGATCTTCCAGACAGGTCAGCTTTCTTGAAGTTGGCGTATTTGAATCGACTAAGGACTTAGACCAAAGTGATCGAATAGCACTAATTGGGGATGAGATTGCGGCGTTGCTAGATCGAGTCAAGCCTGAGCAGATTGCTATTGAAAGACTCTTCGCTCAACAGAACTTACATAGCGTTATGGGAGTTGCTCAGATTTCTGGTGTGATTGTCTATCTTGCTCACCTACGGAAGATTCCCGTGACTTTTTACACCCCTACCGAGGTAAAAGCTGCTGTTACAGGTAGTGGCCGAGCGGCTAAAGCTCAGGTATCGAAAATGATCATGCAGATTCTTAAACTCAAAGAACTTCCAAAACCTGCAGACGCAGCTGACGCTCTGGCCATAGCAGTAACCCTTGCTTGGCGAGGAGGTAAAGAGCGTCCATCACAGATCTCTACTGAAACAAAAGCCCAAGAGAAATGGCGCACCGCCATCGCAACGGCTAAGAAATCGAGCTAGCGCAGTTATTCTTGTGATGTGATTGCACATCTAACTGGGAGCGTACTGCGCCGCAAAGCAGGGCAACTTGTCCTGAATGTTTCAGGCGTTGGTTACCTTGTGAATGTGACCCCAGAGGTATATCAGGCATCCTTCACCCAATCAGAATTCTCTTTGCATATTGCGCACATTATTCGAGAAGATGCCCAGATCCTTTTTGGCTTCCTCGAAGAAGAAGAGCTTGAGACTTTCAATATGCTCTGCACTGTAAATGGTGTTGGACCCAAGTCAGCAATGTCAGTGTTAGCCCATCTTGGTGTAGCTGGTGTTTCCCAGGCAGTTGCCACCGCAGATGATGGCATGTTTAAATCAGTTTCTGGAGTAGGTCCGAAGACTGCAAAACTTATTGTTCTAACCCTTACTGGAAAACTAGTGACAGGTGAGAGCTCCAACACTTCTTCAACCGGTAGTCAGCAAAGTGTTGTATCTGCTTTGGTCGGTCTTGGTTACCAAGAGAAACTAGCTCGAGCAGCAGTTGATGCTGTTCTCAAGAAGGGTACAGATCTAAGCGAGTCTGAGTTACTAAAGAGCGCTCTTTCAAACCTTTCCTCAGGACGCAAATAGACATGAGCGAGGAACTTCTAGGGCAAGCAGCCGACCCATCGGATTTAGTTTTCGAGTCAGCTATTAGGCCTCAGTCACTTAGTGAGTTCGTTGGACAACATAAAGTTCGAGGCCAGATTCAACTTCTGATTGATGCAGCATCTATCCAACAAAGAACACCAGATCATATCCTTCTGGCAGGTCCACCAGGTTTAGGTAAGACAACATTGGCAATGATTGTCGCTCATGAATCTTCAAGACCGTTACGAATGACATCGGGGCCCGCTATCCAACATGCAGGCGACATGGCAGCTATTCTTTCTTCTCTATCCGCTGGTGAAGTGCTTTTTATTGACGAAATACATCGCATGTCGCGTTCTGCTGAAGAGATGCTTTACCTAGCCATGGAAGATTTTCGCGTTGATGTCATGGTTGGTAAAGGTGCAGGAGCAACCAGTATTTCTCTCGACCTCGACCCATTCACTTTGGTAGGGGCTACTACTAGAAGTGGACTACTGCCTAACCCACTTAGAGACAGATTTGGTTTCACAGCCAATTTAGATTTCTACGATGAAGTAGAACTAGCTCAAGTTCTCTCTAGAGCAGCAGGGCTTATGAAGTTAGATCTAGGGGAGGATGCACTTGCCTTGATTGCTTCTAGATCCAGAGGCACTCCACGAATTGCTAACCGGTTGCTTCGTCGAGTTCGTGACTTCGCCCTGGTTCACTCCAAAGGTCTGGTATCCGTTGAATCTGTTACCGATGCCCTAGAGCTCTATGAAGTTGACGAATTAGGCCTAGATAGGCTCGATCGTTCGGTTCTAGATGCTCTTATAGTCAAATTCGAGGGCAAGCCGGTCGGTTTGAGTACTCTTAGCGTGGCTTTGGGGGAGGAAACAGACACCATTGAGAGCGTTGTAGAGCCTTTTCTGCTTCGAATTGGCTTACTGGTGCGAACCACTAGGGGCAGACAGGCAACTTCAGCTGGCTACAGACACCTGGGTATTGCCCTACCAGATGGCGCTCAGGGCTTATTCG
>JAPLAJ010000054.1 GCA_026393335.1 Rhodoluna sp.
TCTGGCGACTAGCTAAACCTGCTGAAGAGGCAGACTATGGACCATTGGTATTGCCTGGCCAGGGGGCAAGAAAGATTAGTTCTGCTGAAGATTTAGAATCCCTTCGCAATGAAAGAGGCGGCTTTGATATCGAAGCTTCAATTATTCACCCAGGTGGAGCATATGAGTTTTATGCAGGGCAAGTTCTAAAAGCTCGAATAGATATGAGAACTGTAACTGGAAGCCACATGCCACTTCACCTGATTGAAGCCGGTAAAGGCTGGGGTTATGGTGAACGGATGTATGGCACCCTAACTAAAGAAGGTGTTGTGAAACTTCTTTGGGTTATGGAAGTAGCCTCATCTGTTCGTGATGCACTTGTGCCACTGGTATCTGTTGAACTAGATCGCGTCTAATGACTCAGAGTTTTTCAAATCCCCTTGTTGAACAAAGAGAATTTGTTGCAGGGTCATCGGCTGTTTATCTAGAAGAGAAGTCGGTCCTGGTAGTTTCTGGCGAAGATAGATTGGCTTGGCTCAATGACTTACTAAGTCAAAAACTAGATGATCTCAAGCCCGGTGTTTGTGTTGAAGCTCTTTGGCTTGATGCTCAGGGACGTATCGTGAGAGATTTCCACATTGTTGATGATGGTGAAAAGGCTTGGCTGATCACTTACTCTGCTGAAGTTGATACTTTGGTTAGCCAATTACAAAGAATGGTTTTCAGAGCGAAAGTAACAATCGAAGATAAATCTGCAGATTACGCCGTTATTGCCACCTGGGCGAAATCAGTTTTAGGATCTGTAATCTCATGGCTTGATCCATGGCCTGAAACAGCCATTGGTGGTTGGCGTTATGGCGAGAACCCAACTGAACCTTGGCAATACATAGAATCTCTAGTTCCTATCGCTCAGCTGGAGTCAGTATGGAAAGAGTTCAAGCACTGCGGCACCATGGCTCTAGATGCTCTCAGGGTGGCAGCTAAAAGGCCCACTGGACCTAATGAAATAGACGATAAAGCATTGCCGCATGAATTTGATTGGCTGGCAAGTGCTGTGCACATGAGTAAGGGCTGTTACCGAGGTCAAGAAGCTGTCGCTAAAGTGCACAACCTAGGTCATCCACCTAGGCGCTTAGTCTTCTTACACCTTGATGGCTCTGCTCACTCATTGCCCGACCTTGGCGATGAAGTCTTTGGCACAGCTGACGATGCTATTGGCAAAGTTACTTCAGTCGGTCAACATCATGAGATGGGTCCAATAGCTCTTGCACTAGTCAAGAGAAATACTCCAGTTGATATCGAACTAAGAATTATTACAGCAGCCACTGGTGAAGAACTAAGCGCTACACAAGAAGTTATTGTTCCAATCGATGCAGGTGCTGTTGTGGATGTGAGCGGGCTTAGGGGTAAGCGATGAAGTGGAGTCCTAGAGATTCACTTAGCAGAGTTGTCGAATCCTTAGCTCCTGCTGTACAGATCACTATCGGAGCTTTACTTGCGTATTCACTTGCCCACTATGGATTACAGCATGAATCACCACTACTAGCCATTACAGTTTGCATCACATCACTAGGTTTTTCTAGAGATGCTAGACCACGAAGAATTCTTCAAACAGCTATCGGGATGGTTGTTGGAATTGCTATCAGTGAGATTTCAATCATTTACTTTGGTTCTGGGATATTACAAATAGCACTTGTGCTACTCACCGTTTTACTTTTAGCAAGATTGATTTCAGCAAGCTCAGCTTTTGCAGTAACCGCTGCCATTCAATCCATGCTGGTGCAAATACTTCCTGCACCAGATGGTGGAGTGTTCATTAGAACCTTCGATGGCCTCATTGGTGGAGTCATGGCTCTTATCGTCACCGCTCTGATTCCTAGAGACCCTAGAGGAATAGCAAGGACTGATGCCAATAAGCTCTTTGACTTCTTTATCGAGACTCTTCAGGATCTTCGGTTAGCGCTGAGAGACACCAACAAGAGCCTTTCAAACCAGGCTCTAAAGAACGCTAGGGCCACTCAACCACTTATAGATAACTGGCGTATGTCCCTAGACAGTGCTATCTCCATTAGCCGGATCAGCCCATTTCTGATGAAACACAAGCCTGAGCTTCGCAAACAAAGGCTACTGATGAGAGCTATGGACCTGGCCACTAGAAACCTAAGGGTCATAGTTCGCCGAGTGAATTTCCTCCTCAAGGATGATGTGGCAAGGCCTTACCTAGCTGATCTATTTGAACAGTTAGCGGAAGCAGTTACTAACTTGCGCGAGGGTTTATCAGATTCGGAAGATCTAGATTTAGCCAGAGCACAGTTGCTGGAAATTATCAAACAACTAGATCCAAAGAAGTTTGGCATTGCCGATCAACTTCGTGAGGCGAGTGTGCTCTTGCTGCTACGCCCACTATTGGTTGACTTACTTTGCGCTACCGGTATGAGTGAGGACGATGCCAGAGCAGAACTACCTGAGGTTTAGTGGAGCAACAGCTTCAAAGCTTAGAGTTAGTTCACCTAGAGCCCATCGCTTTTGATTATTTGTGATCGGCCAGCCTGTCTGTTTTAGATCTTTGCAGGCAGCGATAAATCTTTGTGCTGGAGAAAAAGTCGATAGTGCTGAGTTTTTCGACCAAGCATCATCTAAATCTTTGAGTAGTTGATGGATGGGTTCACCAGTAACATTGTGATGAATCAAAACCTTAGGTAGTCGCTCAGCAACTTTAGATGGTTTCTCAACTTCATTTAGTTTCAAGGCAATTGTGAAACTCTCTGGTTTGGTTTTAGAAATAGTAACCCAGCTAGCAATACGACCAAGTTCATCACTGGTGCCCTCAACTATGACCCCATCATCCTTTAGCCTTGTTTGCATAAGCTGCCAGGAAGATTGAACTTCACTCTCGTCATATTGCCTGAGCACATTCATTGCTCTGATCACATCGACTTGTTTAGTCTCCAAAGGTTTAGGTAATGGCACTTCAAAACCACCTAAGCCAAACAGCAGTTGCTTAGTCTGAAAGGGGATTCCTCTATCAACTCTTTCTCTATCGATCTCAATGCCAACCACCGTTACCTTTGGGTTAGTTTTTGATAGCCGTTCAAGCATCTCAATAGCTGTAGTCGGTGTTGCCCCGAAACCTAAGTCAACAACTATGCAGTCCCTGGCTTTGAGTTGGGGGAGCAGAGAGATATACCTATCAACTCTTCTAAGCCGGTTGGGGTTGGTTGTTCCTCTTGTGATTGCACCAACCGGTTTCTTTAAAGCCATAGCCTCTAGGCTAACTAGATAAACTTAGAGCATGGCTGAATACACACTTATCTTGTTACGACATGGCAATTCCACCTGGAACCAGGAGAACCGGTTTACCGGCTGGGTTGATGTGGACCTGAGCGACCAAGGTCGCCAAGAGGCTAAGCGGGCAGGTCAGTTACTAGCTGAATCAGGGCTCAAGCCAGACCTTCTATATACAAGCAAACTAAAGCGTGCCATCAACACTGCAAACATCGCTCTAGCTGAAGCAGAACGCTCTTGGATTGATGTCAAGCGTGACTGGAGACTAAACGAGAGACATTACGGTGATCTGCAAGGTAAGGACAAGGCAGAGACATTAGCTCAGTATGGTCCTGAGCAGTTCCAAATCTGGAGAAGATCATTTGATGTGCCACCACCTCAGATATCAGATGAGAGCGAATACTCACAAGCAAATGACGAAAGATATGCAGAGCTTGGATCTAACATTCCAAAGACTGAATGTTTGAAAGATGTTCTGATTCGAATGATGCCACTTTGGGACAAAGAAATCAGCAAAGACCTTTTGTCGGGCAAAACAGTTTTAGTAACCGCTCACGGTAATTCACTTCGAGCATTGGTCAAGCACCTTGATGGCATTAGTGATGCAGATATTGCTGAACTAAATATTCCAACCGGTATTCCATTGGTTTATCGTTTGGATGCCAACCTAAAGCCATTGGTGCCAGGGGGAGAGTATCTAGATCCTGAAGCAGCAGCCGCTGGTGCTGCAGCTGTTGCTAATCAAGGTAAGAAGTAGCTCTTACTCTATTTCTGACCATTCACCGGTTGTTAGGTATGCAACCTTAGATGAAATATCAACTACGTGGTCGGCAAATCTCTCGTGGTATCTACTTGCAAGAGTCACATCAACTGTGAACATCGCGTTTTCTTTCCACTCTGGTGAAAGAACGTGATCAAATACTGAACGGTGCAGTTCGTCAACACGAGCATCCTCTGCCTGAATACTTCTGGCAAGATCAACATCTGTGTTTCTAAGAAGTTGAGAAAGTTTTCGGCCGAGTGCAGAATCTAGAGCACCCATCTCACTGAAAGTTTTTCTCAGTGATTCTGGAACAGCTGACTCTGGGTAGCGGAATCTAGCAATAGTTGCAATGTGTCCAGCAAGAGCACCCATACGTTCAAGAGATGCGCTGATTCTAAGAGCTGCTACCAAGACACGAAGGTCTCTAGCCACAGGGGACTGTCTAGAAAGAACACGGATAGCTAGCTCATCAATTACTAGAGCACGTTCTTCATTGATTTCAGATAGAGCGATGGCTTCTTCAGCCTTTTTCACATCTGAGTTTAGGAAAGCAAGGGAGGCCTTCTCCATGATCTCGGTTACCGACTCTGATAGGTCAACGAGTCGTTCCTGGACTTCGAACAGTTCCTTCTGAAACACTTCGCGTACGCTCATTTCTTTAGCTCCAACTCTTCAAACCATCCCAGTCTCGGGTTAACAGTGACCAACATTCTGGTGAACATCCCTAAACAACTGGGTTTTCGCCTTATGCAAGTAAGTTTACGGCGTGAAAGAATCAATAGTGTTAATACAGTAAACAGTGTCTAAAAGTTTCAAAAACTAGATGGAAGGGAGAAATCATGGTTAGTTCGCAAAAAGCTAAGAAAGTTGCAGCCGATGCCGTTGAGTTCCTTGAAGTCCTAGACACTGCTGGGGTCATAGTCGATGCCGACAACCAGGTAGTCAACCAAAGCCCTAAAGCCAAAGACATGGGGCTAGTCGAATACGAAAAGGTTATTAGCCCAGAGCTGGTAGAGATCATGAACCAGGCTCGACAAACCAACCAGAGCGTAACGTTGGAGTTATTCTTCTCGAAAAATATCCGATCCCCAAAACTTTATGTTTCAGCTAGAGCTACCAGACTCTCCGAGGAACTTGTGATTCTTTTGGTTGAAGATAGAACTGAAGCTAAACGTCTTGATGAAACTAGAAGAGACTTTGTTGAAAACATCTCACACGAATTGAAAACACCAATAAGTGCAATCTCACTTTTATCTGAAGCTTTACAGGTTGCCATCGAAGACCCAGAACAGGTAAAGAAGTTTGCTAAGAACCTCCAGCGCGAATCAAAGCGCCTAGGTTCCTTAGTCACAAAAATCATTCAGCTCTCTAGAATCCAAGCAGGTGATCTGCAGGGTGAGATTGAAGTGTTTGACCTAGGCCTAATTGTTGATGAAGCTATTGAATTGAACCAATTCCTTGCAGATTCGAAAGGTGTAGGAATATCTTCCGACACTGCTAAAGAAATATTGGTGCAGGGCGATGCGGGGCTTCTATCGATGGCTTTGAAAAACCTAATTGAAAACGCAGTACTTTATAGCGATGCAGGAAGCAACGTAGGTGTTGGTTTAGCAGAAGTGAATGACTTTGCTGAGGTAACTGTTACTGACAAGGGAATAGGAATTCCCCTAGATCAGCAGGAGCGTATCTTTGAACGCTTTTATCGAGTTGACCCATCAAGATCTAGAGAAACCGGCGGCACAGGACTTGGTCTCTCGATTGTCAAGCATGCTGCCAACAATCACGGTGGTGAGGTGACTGTCTTCTCCAGGCCAAACCTAGGCTCAACTTTTACTCTTCGAATCCCTACTTACCATGTAGCAGATAACCAGAAGGAGACACAATGACAAAGATATTAGTTGTTGAAGACGAAGCTGGAATGAGAGAGCCTTTGGTTTATCTCTTGAGAAGCGAAGGTTATGAAGTAATTGAAGCCGAAGATGGTGAAGAGGCTGTAACACTTTTTCAAAAAGAAGGAGCAGATCTAGTTCTTCTCGATCTAATGATTCCTAAGCTCAACGGTAAAGATGTTTGTAAAGCTCTTCGATCTACTTCAGATGTTCCGGTGATAATGCTCACAGCTAAAGACACTGAGATTGACAAAGTTATCGGATTCGAAATAGGCGCTGATGACTATGTGACAAAGCCTTATTCAAAGAACGAACTGCTGGCACGTATGAAGGCTGTCTTGAGAAGAAATGGCGGTCCAAGAGCTGCTGAGAATGGAATCCTTGAAGCAGGACCTATTCGCATGGATATTGAAAGACACACCGTCTTCTTCAACGGTGAAAAGGTAGCTATGCCTTTGAAGGAATTTGAATTACTGGAATTACTGCTAGAGAACAGAAACAGAGTTCTTACTAGAGGGCAGATTATTGACCGAGTCTGGGGTGCAAACTACTTCGGTGACACTAAGACACTTGATGTCCACATCAAGCGTTTGAGATCAAAGATTGAAGATGACCCGGCTAGACCTGTTCACTTGCTAACTGTTAGAGGCCTTGGCTACAAATACGAAGTTTAGTTAACGCCTAGTTTTGCAACTAGGTCTGCATACTCAACAAGCGTCGCATCCATAACAGGAACGCTGATACTTGCCTGGTCAGTATCGGTATAGACCAGAACTGTGCGCACATCACCTGGTAGTCCACCAAGGTTCAAATCAAGAGGCTCGGTGTCCTGATAGCCAAAGTTCAGCACTTTGTAAGGGCCAACAGTGTATTCGCGGTAACCAGGAGTTCCATCGGCACTGGTGTATTTGATGGCAAAAGTGATCTCTTGACTGCCAGAGTTAGCAAAAGCTCCAACAACACCAGAGTTACCTTGTTCGTCCTGAAGAGAGATTAGGTTTCTAGCCTTTAGTTTGCCGATATCGGCCTGGGCGCCATCACTGGGAGCGTAGTAGTCAAGGGATGCAACTGGACTTGTGAAATTACAACCTGAAGTTCCAAGAACTGCGGCTAATGCGATGCTTGATGCTAAGAGAGCTCTACGAACTAGCAATTTTCCTCCTGATGAATACCCCCTAATTCTACCTGCTGAAAAAATTGAACCTGTGGTAAACTGGCTGTTTGCGAAGGGAAAGCTATCAATGACTATCACACACGAGTTCAAAGCGGGAATCGCCACCGTGTTCAGAGATGGCAAAAAGGTAATTGAGTACAAAAAGGGTATGACTATTGTCTACCCGCACCACGGTGCAGCTCACATCCTGGACATCAAGAAGAGACTGGTTAGAGGCGAGAACAAGCTTTCTCTAAACCTGCTTGTTGAGCAGGGAAACCTTGAGATCTGGGTTCCAGTAGAGAACTCCATCGACAGCCAAGACGGTGTTGGTATCAGACTTGTGATCGACGCCAAGGGTGTTCGTCAGGTAGAAAAGGTCCTTAAAGAGCCTTTTATCGAAGAACCAACCAACTGGTCTAGAAGATTCAAAGCTAACCAGGAAAAGCTTGGTTCAGGCGATGTCATGAAGGTATCTGAAATTGTTCGTGACCTCTGGAGAAGACAGCAGGATCGTGGTCTTTCAGCAGGTGAAAAGCGCATGCTTTCTAAGGCCATGCAAATCCTTGCTTCTGAGTTAGCGCTTGCACTAAGTGTGGATGAAGCTGGTGCTCAGGTTCACATCGAAAAGGTTTTAGCTAAAGGTTCTCTGTAAAAGCTAGCCAGACCCAAACTAGGAGGCCGGGAATGAGCAAAATTGCTGTCATTCTTGTTGCCGCTGGCGACGGAAGTAGATTACAAGCCGGCATCCCTAAAGCTTTAGTAAAAATATCTGACAAGACACTTTTAGAGCATGCTCTGGAAAACATTCTGCAGGTCCAAGATCTAGTTCAGGTTGTCGTTGCATCTCACGAAGATCGCGTTGAAGAGTTTGCAAGTATCGCTAAAGCATTTGCCGGCGACAAAGTTGAATTAGCTTTTACTCCAGGTGGTCTTTCAAGACAGGGTTCAATTGCCAATGCGCTCAAGGAAGTAACAACATCAGCAGATGTTGTTCTAATTCACGATGCGGCCAGATGTTTTGCACCTGCTGCTGTTTTTGACAGAGTAGCCAGAGCTGTTATTGAAACAGGCTCTGCTGTAATTCCAGTACTTCCTGTTGTGGACACTATAAAGAACGTAAACCAAGATGTTGTCCTTGGCACCGTTGATAGAGATGGTTTACGTATCGCACAAACTCCACAAGGTTTCTCTAGAGAGCAAATCATTAAAGGCTATGAAGTTGCTACAGCAGATTTCACTGATGATGCAAGCTTGCTTCAAGCGCAAGGAGCATTGGTCTCATCTGTTCTAGGTGATGCAATGGCTTTCAAGATAACAGTTCAAGCAGATCTTGAATATGCAGAACTACTTTTAGGTAACAAGGTTGAACAAAGAACAGGCATTGGAACAGATGTTCATCGGTTCTCAGAAGATGAAAGCAAACCTCTATATCTAGGAACTATCCTTTGGCCTGGGGAGATTGGGTTAGAAGGTCACAGCGATGGTGACGCCTTAGCTCACGCCGTGGTTGATTCACTACTAGCTGCAGCAGGACTTGGAGATATTGGATCTAACTTTGGTGTGGATAAGCCCGAGTATGCAGGGGCCAATGGATCTGTGTTTATCGCTGAAACACTGAGGTTATTAGCCGACCAGGGCTGGAGCGTAGTGAATGTAAGCGTGCAGTTGATTGGGAATAAGCCAAAGCTTTCACCTCGAAGAGAAGAAGTTGAACAAGCCCTAAGCGCCTTGGTTGGGGCTCCAGTTAGCGTTGGCGCTACCACTACCGATGGGCTTGGTTTCCTTGGTTCTTCAGAGGGAGTGGGGGCGGTTGCCACCGCACTTATTGAAAAGCCCACAGGTAGGCTCTAGTCGTGGCCCTAGAACTTTTCGACTCTAAATCTCAAGAACTTAGAGTATTCAAACCTCTGACTGCAGGCCATGTAGAGATGTATGTGTGTGGACCTACCGTTCAGTCAGCTCCTCACCTGGGCCACCTTAGAAGTGCACTGGTTTATGACGTTCTAAAGAGATGGCTAGAAGCATCTGATTACACAGTGACCATGGTTAGAAACGTTACTGACATTGATGACAAGGTTTTAGTTAACGCAGGTGTACGTGACTGGCGAGAGTTTGCTAAAGAAGTAGAAGCAACCTTTGATGATGCATATCAAAAACTAAACATCTTGGAACCAACCCATAAACCTCATGCCACTGAGCACATTGAAGACATGGTTACTCTTGTTCAGAAGCTAATCACACTGGGTCATGCCTACCAAGCAGAAGATGGTAGCGCTAACGTATTCTTCGATACGGCTTCTTGGGCTAACTATGGTGAGCTGACAAATCAAAAGCTTGAAAACATGGAAGGCGAAACTGACGCAAGTCACGGAAGAAAATCGCCAAACGACTTCGCTTTGTTCAAAGCGCATAAACCAGAAGAGCCAGAAACAGCAGCATGGAAAACTCCTTGGGGATTAGCTCGACCTGGTTGGCATATTGAATGTTCTGCCATGGCCAAACATTTCTTAGGTGAATCATTCGACATTCACGGTGGTGGACTAGATCTTCGTTTCCCTCATCATGAGAATGAACTAGCTCAATCAAGTGCAGCAGGGGATAGGTTTGCTAACTTCTGGTTACACAATGCCCTGGTCACCATCAACGGCAACAAGATGTCTAAGAGCCTAGGTAACGGAGTTTCCGTTGAAGATCTAACCAAGGCAGGCAGTTGGGGAGCGATTAGATATTGGCTGCTATCTGCTCAATACAGATCAAATCTTGATTACTCAGAGTCATCTATAAGAGATGCTCAAACTGCTTTAGATCGCATTGTTGGATTCCTAAATAGAACCACCAACACTGGGCAGGTTCAAATAGATATGCAGCACTTACCAGCTGAATTCAAAGAGGCTATGGATGCAGATTTGAATGTTCCTGGTGCACTTGCTGCATTACATGAGAGAGTTAGAGCTGGAAACACTGCTTTTGATAGCAAAGATGAGGCAAAACTCTCTGAATGTGTTGAACAAGTCAAAGCTATGGTTCATGTATTAGGGCTGACATTTGCCTATCAAGAACCACTTATTAGTGAAGAATTGACTAGGCAGGTTGAAGACCTTATTCAGCAAAGACATGATGCCAAGTTGGCTAAAGATTTTGCTCGAGCCGATCAGATCAGGCTTGAACTAGAAGAGTTGGGCGTAACGCTCAAGGACATGAAAGATGTAACGATGTGGAGTTTTAATGGCTAAGAAACCAGGCCGCCCAGGCGCAGCAAAGGCTAAGAAGGGTGGCTCTAAAGGAGCACCTAAGGTTGGCACCGGAGGTAAGGGCCGTCAGGCTCTTGAAGGTCGCGGGCCAACACCTAAGGCTGAAGACCGTAAGTATCACCCGGCTGCTAAAGCCAAAGCACTGAGGGAGCGTAAGGCTTCAGTTACCCCGAGAGTAGCCAAGGCTAAGCCAGGATCTGCTCTTACAACTAAGAAGGGTGAGTTCCTAGCACCTGGCTCTAGAACTGCAGGTAACGCAGGAGGAGCAGCCAGATCTGGCAGAAGAGTTCAGAAAGCTGCTGAATCTGGTGAAGTTCTTTCAGGTCGTAACTCAGTCCTTGAAGCGCTAAGAGCAAAGGTTCCAGCAACCTCATTGTTCATTGCTGCACGAATTGAAATGGATGACAGAGTCAAGGAAGCAATCTCACTTGCTAACTCAAGAGGTATCTCTGTTGGTGAAGTCACTCGTCCAGAAATGGATCGTATGACAGGTCATGATGCGGTTCACCAAGGTGTTGCCTTACAAGTGCCCCCTTACAACTACCAACACCCAAGTGAACTTCTCGACAAGATTCTTGCTAGAGGTCAAAAGCCACTGCTAGTTGCTCTTGATGGAATCACTGACCCTAGAAACCTAGGTGCGATTATTCGCTCAGTTGCAGCATTCGGTGGTCAAGGTGTAATCGTTCCGCAGAGACGATCAGTTGGTGTGACAGCATCTGCGTGGAAGACATCAGCTGGAGCAGCCTCTAGAGTTCCTGTAGCCCTGGCTGCGAACCTAAATGCAACCATCAAAGAATTCCAAAAGCGCGGACTATTTGTTGTGGGCCTTGATGGTGGGGGAGACATGTCGCTACCAACATTCAAGCTAGGCAACGAACCATTACTTCTTGTAATCGGTAGCGAAGGCAAAGGCTTATCAAGACTTGTGCAAGAAAACTGTGATGCGATTCTTTCTATTCCAATAGCCCGAGACACCGAATCGCTAAACGCCGGTATCGCAGCTTCAGTTGCGCTTTATGAAGTGGCCAAGGCAAGAATCAAAAACATCAAATAAAGACTTAAAGCAGAAATGCCCCGACCTTTGCAGGCCGGGGCATTTCTATTGAATTACTTAGTCTTTTTAGCTGCAGCCTTCTTGACAGTTGGCTTAGCAGCTGCCTTCTTAACAGCAGGCTTAGCCGCTGGCTTCTTAGCAGCAACCTTCTTTGCTGCTGGCTTTGCAGCCACAGCCTTCTTGGCAACTGCTGGAGCATCGTTGTTTAGACGTTCTCCAGATGCTACATCGAATAGGTGGGTGATTCCACCCTGAGGCTTTAGGTATACCTTGTCGCCTGAACGAAGTGAGCTAATTGAACCGATACGAGCGATAACGTCGGTCTTTTTACCGTCGATTACAGCTGAACCGTATAGGAAAGCATCTGCACCTAGTTCTTCGATCACATCGATCTCAACCTGGATTCCATCTTTCTTGGAGATCACTAGATCTTCAGGGCGAAGACCAACGGTGATTGACTTCTCTTTAGTCTTTGAAAGAACAGCAGAGTTAATCTTTAGAGTTGCGTTACCGAACTTCACGCCACCAGCAACAATCTTTAGTGACATTAGGTTCATCGCAGGTGAGCCGATGAAGCCAGCAACGAATACGTTTGCTGGACGCTCGTAAAGTGCACGAGGAGTGTCAACTTGCTGAAGAACACCATCCTTCAAAACTGCAACGCGGTCACCCATGGTCATAGCTTCAACCTGGTCGTGAGTTACATAAACAGTTGTTACACCTAGACGTCGCTGAAGAGATGCAATCTGAGTTCTAGTTGCAACACGAAGCTTTGCATCAAGGTTTGATAGCGGCTCATCCATAAGGAATACTTCTGGCTTACGAACAATCGCACGACCCATAGCAACACGCTGACGCTGACCACCAGATAGTGCCTTTGGCTTACGGTCTAGGTATGGCTCAAGGTCTAGAAGTTTTGCAGCTTCAAGAACACGAGCTGCACGCTCGTCTTTCTTTACGCCGGCAATCTTTAGAGCAAAGCCCATGTTTTCTGCAACGGTCATGTGTGGGTAAAGCGCGTAGTTTTGGAAAACCATCGCGATGTCACGGTCCTTTGGTGGAACCTGGGTTACGTCACGGTCACCGATCAAGATGCGACCTTCGTTGACCTCTTCAAGGCCAGCGAGCATACGTAGGGTTGTGGTCTTTCCACAACCTGATGGACCGACGAGAACTAGAAATTCTCCGTCTTTTACAGTCAACTCAACTTGGTCAACTGCTGGGCGGGTACCGCCCGGGTAGGTTCTTGTGGCTTTTTCAAAAGTCACTGATGCCATGGTATTACTCCTTCAGCGGCAGGAACGAGCCGCACGATCCGTAGTGAATTAGTGGCTTTGGCGGGTGCCAAGGCTTCTCCTATTATTACATTGCTAAGGAGTCGTTTAGACTAGAAAACCTATGCTTTTGGGTTTTCCCCAATATGCCCAGAAATAACCAGAGGTGAAATTTATGTCCCAATCTCCGCGTCCGACTAGGTCAGAGCAGCGTGAACAGGCTAGAGCAAAGGCTCGTGAACTTAGAGAAAAGCGAGCTAAAGGCGATAAGCGTAAGCGTCTGCTGATTTCAATTGGTCTAACTGTTGGAATCATCGCAGTTGTGGCTGGAGTAGCGGCAGCCGTGTTTGCGTTCTCCAACACAACCAACACCAATGCTGAGAACGCTAAGAAGGTTCCAGCTAACACAACCAACTTCGGTGGTGTTCTGATTGGTAAGGACTTACTTCCAACCACTTCTGCAGAGGCGAAGAAGGGGAACCAGATTGTTATTTACCAGGACTACCAATGCCCAATTTGTAAACTCTTTGAAGACCCAAACTCCAGCCAGATTAAGTCTTGGGTTGAAAAAGGTCTAGCAACAGTTGAGTACCACCCAATCTCATTCTTGGATGGACAATCTCTAAACAACTACTCATCGAGATCTACAAACGCAGCGCTCTGTGTTGCTAACGCGCAGCCAGGAAAGTTTTACGACGTAAACACAGCACTGTATGCCAACCAGCCTGATGAAAACACTGCAGGACCTTCGGATTCAGATTTGAAGGAAACCTTGAAGGGTGCTGGTGTGACCATTGATGCAGATATGAATAGCTGTATCGATCAAAAGCGTTACGCCAAATACATCGAGAACAGAACTGCTGAAGCATTCAGCCAGCCAGCTGTCACAGGTAAAGACATTCCTCGCGGAACACCTTATGTTCTAGTAAATGGAAATCTTTATGACTGGGGAGGCAAGGCAGAAGACCTAGTAAATCCAGCCCGTTTTGCCCAGTTCTTCACAACCCACCAAAAGAAAACAACTAACTAAGGACACATCTTGAAAAAAACTATCTTTACAACCGTAATCGCAACAGTCATTGCCATCACTTTGGCTGCATGTTCATCAAGTGGAGCAAAGCAAATTGTGCTTCGCCCTGCAACCGGTGAAACAGACACATACACTGTCGGACAGCGAGCAAACATTGTTGGCGAGCTTGATCTGACTGATGCGACTGTCGAAAGCTTTGACATCGTCATCGAAGAGCTAGTTCCTGGTGGTTCATGGACCCAGTTCCGTAAGATCACAGCTAGCAAGGGTTCAAGCAGCGTTGGCTTTGCTCTTGTAAAGCAGGAGACTGGAGACTTCCAGTACCGCGCAATCATTAGCGGCGAAAAGTACGGACCTTTCACTTCAGCTGTGCTGACCGTAAAGTACAAGGCTAAGAACTAACATCTAAGAATTAGAAGAAACCGGCCATCTCAAATGAGGTGGCCGGTCTCTTTTTTACCAAAAACTGTCCAACCTGCGCCTAATCAACGCTAAACTTTTCTTCGGACCAAGTGTCCTAGCCGACCTGGCGCAATTGGTAGCGCATCGCACTTGTAATGCGAGGGTTAGGGGTTCGAGTCCCCTGGTCGGCCCCAATAGAAAAACCAAGCACAAGTGCTTGGTTTTTTCACTACTGGTCGTGTTTTTGAATTAGGCGTTTAGTCCATTTAGAGCTGCGTAAACCAGGAATGCCGGCCATACTGCTGCTTTCAAAAGCCCTAGTGCTCCAGCCCAAAAGTCAGGTGCTGTTGAAACGTAGAAGATTGCTGCACCTATAAAGCCAAGGAAGTAGATGAAACCTCCACTTGACTTGGACACTTCAACATTGACGTTGCCAATGTTCTTCTTTACTTTTTTCTTGATTTTCTTCTTTAGCTTTGCGCTGTCAAATTCTTTCATGGTTAAAAGATACCATATTGAGAGGGCTTATTAGCTGATTTTCTCGATGGCTTCTTCGGTTGAGATTATCTGGGCAAATTCGCCTGAAAGATTGACAGCTGTGGTCTGGGCTAGATCTTCTGCTGAGATCTTTACCCCGTTGGCAGTCTTTGCAAAGGTATGAGTTGCATCCAACACAAACCAAGTATCAAGTCCTAGGTTTCCTGCCATACGAGCTGTTGTCTCACAGCACATGTTTGTCTGAATGCCACAGATTGCAACTGCTTCAATCTCTTGAGCCTTGAGCCAGCTGTGCAGATCTGGTTCACCATAGAAGGCAGAGTTGACTCTCTTAGTTACTAGTAGGTCAGGGGTGCCAGTTATGACATCTTTGAAATCATTGCCTTCTTGGCCTGGGAATAGCACAGAGGTAGGTGACTTTGACTTGTGCTTGACAAAAACGATCGGTTGGTTAGCAGATCTAAAAGCAGCTATGAGTTTTTCAACGTTATCTTCACAAGCTGGATTATTTCTTTCACCGGTTACATCATGACGAGTAAAGCCCTTTTGAACATCAATGACGATAAGTGCTCTAGCGGACAAAGATTACTCAGCTTCGAAAGTGATGCTGACCGAGTTAATACAGAATCGATCTCCGGTTGGGGTCTGTGGGGCATCCTCAAATACGTGACCTAGGTGAGAGCCACAGGCTCGGCACAGAACTTCTACCCGCTTCATACCATGACTGTTGTCTTCTCTAAGTTCAACAGCGTGGTCAGCCTTTGGTTCGTAAAAGCTTGGCCAGCCACAGTGTGAATCAAATTTGGTGGTGCTGGTAAATAGTTCAGCATTACAGCCACGGCAGCGAAAGGTTCCTTTACGCTCTTCATTTAGGAGTTCACCGGTGAAAGCTCGCTCTGTCCCTGCCTCACGAAGGACGTGATATTCAAATTCGGTTAGTTCTTCACGCCACTGTTCTTCGGTCTTTTCAACTTTTCGTTCGGTCATTGTTAGCTTTCTTAGGGTAATCACAGGTTAGAAACCTAATATAGAACAGTTACATCAAAACAAGGAGCGTCAAATGCCAGGTAGAAAGAAAGCGGATGCGCTTGATCTACTCAAACCTGACTATAAGCATGTTGGAAAACATAGGGCACGTCGAACTGCTAAAGATCGATGGGCTGAGCTTGCTGTGCTAGCTGTTGCAACATCTTTGCTAAGCGGGGGAGGCTACTTCGGCCTTCAGTCTGCAATAAGTTCGATGGCTACACCGGCTCCGACTAAGAACGTTGTCAATGGAGTGGATTTGAGCACCCCGATTACTGTGATAGATGGCACTGGTACCAGGCTTTATGCCATGAGAATCGGCCAGCAGCTCCAAGATGCCAAACTTGTAGTTCCTTACTCTAGAACACTAGATATGACCTTGGCTGATACTTCCATCACCATAAAGAAGGAAGAATACAGAGCCCTAGCCAAGCGAATCCAGCTAATCATTGGCAAATTACCAATAGTTCTCAACGCTGACGCCAAATATCCGATAGAGGTCCGACTGGGCCTTGGCTTCAAGATAAACGACTAAATCCTTCTATAACGGTCCTGTTATCTGCCCAATATTCACTTGCACAGATACACCAAAACAGCCCTAGACTAAACACAGTCGAAAAAGATTCGTTTGCTACAACACTCGAAATCAAACTTCTGGGTAATTCCTGAGGTGAGACTGCAGTGAAGGAAGTACCGGATCTGATTCAAAAAGTAATAGGAGCATCAAATGGCACAAGGAACCGTAAAGTGGTTCAACTCTGAAAAGGGTTTTGGATTCATCACTCAGGACGGCGGAGCAGACGTATTCGTACACTTCTCAGCAATCCAGTCTGAAGGATACAAGGAGCTTAGAGAAAACCAGCGCGTTGAGTTCGAAGTTAAGAACGGCGACAAGGGCCCACAGGCTGACAACGTACACGTTATCTAATAACAAGTTTCACAATCTAGAGCCATCCCTTACGGGGTGGCTCTAGTGCTTTAAGCCCAGACTTGCACTCAAGGCTTATCAGTGCCAAAATGGGATTAGCACTCACCTTATGAGAGTGCTAACTATCCAACACTTACCCGTCCAGGAGGGCGTAACCGAACATGGCAAAAATCATTAGCTTTAACGAAGAGGCACGTCGCGGTCTTGAGCGTGGCTTGAACATCCTTGCTGACACAGTTAAGGTCACCCTTGGCCCACGTGGTCGCAACGTAGTACTTGAAAAGAAGTACGGTGCACCTACTATCACCAACGATGGTGTTTCTATTGCGAAAGAAATCGAACTGGAAGATCCGTTCGAAAGAATTGGTGCAGAACTAGTTAAAGAAGTAGCTAAGAAAACTGATGATGTTGCAGGAGATGGAACTACCACAGCAACCGTTCTAGCTCAGGCACTTGTTAAAGAAGGCCTACGAAACGTAGCAGCTGGAGCTGACCCAATCAGCTTGAAGCGCGGAATTGAAAAGGCAGTTGAAGCAGTTATTGCTGAATTGTTCAAGCAGGCTAATCCTGTTTCATCTAAAGAGCAGATCGCAGCAACTGCATCTATCTCTGCAGGGGACACCACTATCGGTGAAATCATTGCCGATGCAATCGATAAGGTCGGTAACGAGGGTGTTGTAACAGTTGAAGAAGGAAACACTTTCGGTATTCAGCTAGAACTAACTGACGGTATGCGTTTTGACAAGGGATACATCTCAGGTCTATTCGTAACTGACCCAGAGCGTCAGGAAGCAGTTCTTGAGGACGCTCTAGTTCTAATTGCTAACAGCAAGATCTCTCAGGTTCCTGAGATTGTTCCTATCGTTGAGAAGGTAATGCAGTCAGGTAAGACTCTTCTGATCATTGCTGAAGATGTTGAAGGACAGGCTCTTGCGACTCTAGTTCTAAACAAGATGCGTGGAACCTTCAAGTCTGTTGCTGTTAAGGCTCCAGGATTTGGTGACCGTCGTAAAGCAATGCTTCAGGACATCGCAATCTTGACCGGTGCAACTGTAATCACAGAAGAACTAGGTCTAAAGCTTGAGAATGCAACTCTAGACATGCTTGGTACTGCTCGCAAGATTGTTATCACCAAGGACGAGACAACAATCGTTGATGGTGCTGGTAACAAGGAGCAGATTGCAGGACGCGTTGAGCAGATCCGTCGCGAAATCACTAACACAGACAGCGACTACGACCGCGAGAAGCTTCAGGAGCGTCTAGCCAAGCTAGCCGGTGGTGTTGCTGTTATTCGTGCAGGTGCAGCTACCGAAGTTGAACTAAAAGAGCGTAAGCACCGCATCGAAGATGCAGTTCGTAACGCTAAGGCTGCAGTTGAAGAAGGAATTGTTGCCGGTGGTGGAGTTGCACTTATCCAGGCTGGCAAGGCTGCTTTCGAGACTCTAAAGCTTGTTGGCGATGAGGCAACCGGTGCGAATATCGTTCGTGTTGCTATCTCAGCTCCACTAAAGCAGATTGCTATCAACGCAGGCCTTGAGCCAGGAGTGGTAGCCGAGAAGGTGGCTAACCTGCCTTCAGGACACGGTCTAAACGCAGCAACTGGTGAATACGTAGACATGCTTGCTGAGGGAATCAACGACCCTGTGAAGGTAACTCGCTCTGCTCTGCAGAACGCTGCATCTATCGCAGGTCTATTCCTAACCACAGAAGCCGTTGTTGCTGAAAAGCCTGAGCCAGCAGGATCTGCTATGCCTCAGGGTGGCGGAATGGATTACTAAAACTTAGTCTGGATCGCTCCGGCTAAAAGGGGTGGAACTTTTATTAGTTCCACCCCTTAACCATTACCTGGATTAGCCCATGAAAAGGCGTTGGTTAGCCAACTCGATCTCACTGTATTGGTTAGCTGCCAAGCGAAGAGCTTGACCTAGTTCACCTAACTGGGCATCGACTGTGGTTGCTGTAACTTTCCAACGAGAAACTAACTCTTGAAAGCTGTTAGCTGCAGATCCACGCCAAACATCTTGCAAGCCAGTTAGCTGGACGTGTAATCCATCTACCTCGGCTTGAAGTTTTGCAATGGTTGCTTGAATGGTGCTGTTAGCGGCAAGTACGTGCTCGCTGTCTACTTGAATTTGTGCCATGTGTTTACCTCCTTCGGTAAACATGCTCACAGCAATTGAGAACTTATTGTGAAGTTGAAGTTTGATTGTGAGTAACTAAATGCTGCTGGGGATAACTAGTTAGGAATTGTGATTTTGAAAGTAGCGCCACCGCCGGTGGTTTCTTCAGCCACAATCTTTCCCTTATGAGCTTCAACTATTCCTTTAGCAATTGCTAAACCTAAACCTGATCCACCAGTGTCTCTGTTTCTAGAGTTATCACTGCGGTAGAAACGTTCAAACACTTTTGAACGAAGTTGCTTGGGGATACCTTCACCATGGTCAATAACTTTGATTATTGTTTGGCCCTCTTTGTTGCCAAGTGCAACAGATATTTCTTTATCGCCGGCAAAGTTACAGGCGTTAGAAAGTAGGTTGGTTAGAACTTGGATGATGCCTGGTTCATCAAACTTTGCAGGAACTGGTTTGCTTATCACTTTGCCTGAAAGATCAGTGATTGAAATCTTAGTTTTTGGGAATCCTGCTGAAACATTTCTAACTACCTTTTCTGAAACTTCGTAGATATCACCTTTAGCGACATGAAGTTTGGCATTCTCATCCAGGCGGGCCAAAGCTAGTAACGATTCGACTAGCGAGGACATTCTGATAGCTTCACTTTCGATTCGACCCATCGCGTCATCTACTTGAGCTTTAGATTTGAAAGCACCCTTGCGATAAAGCTCAGCGTAACCTCGAAGGGTTACCAGCGGTGTTCTTAGTTCATGGCTTGCATCGGCTACCAGCTGCCTCATGCGGTTTAGAGTCTTGTTTCTAGATTGAATTGAATCTTCGATAGATCCAAGCATCTCGTTGAGCGAGTTGTTGAGGCTTGCAATTTCTGTTTTACCCTCAACCTGTGGCAATCTTCGGTCGAACTTTCCTTGGCGTACGGCATCAGCAGCAGCTGAAACTTCTCTAAGCGGCCTCAGTGCTGATGAAATTGTTAGCCAGAGCGCAAAACTACTAACAATTAGTAGCAGCCCGCTAAATCCAAAGGCGATAGACCTGTATTGACCAATTATGCCCTGGCTTTGTTTGGTAGGAATACCTACAACAACAGACCCCGCTAAGTTATCTTCAACTAGGGCTACTAGTCGCCACTCTTCTGTTTCTTCTTCGCCAGGCTCTGAGTTTTTGATGTTGGCTGTGAAGGGTAGGCCTTTAGTTGCCTGAACTGCCAGCACATTGAATTCGGAGAGGTTTGGAACATCATTATCATAAATAGGTGAGCCAACTAGACCTATAAAGATTCGTCCCTGCGGGTCAAGAAATGCAATGTAGTAATCAGCAGGCAAAGGCGGAATTTTTACCAAATCTAAATCTATTCGCTTTTTCACAGTCATTGGATCTTCGTTAGCTAGAAGCTTGGCGACTGTAGTGATCTGCTTATCGGTATTTTGTTGCAAGTAGGTTCTAAGCACAGCTACGGTGCCGAAGAAGCTGACACCAAGAAGGATGGTGATGATTCCCACCGACAGCGCAGTTAATCTAGTTCTAAGCGAGATACTGCCCCAGAGCTTACTTACAAAGTTAGGTACGGGGACTGTTCCAGGCATTTACTCTTCGTTCTTGAATGTGCGATACATATATCCAACACCACGTTTTGTGTGGATAAGTTGATTCTTGCTTAGTGGATCAATTTTCTTGCGCAAGTAAGAGACATAACTTTCAACAATTCCTTGTTCACCGTTGAAGTCGTATTCCCAAACGTGATCCAAGATCTGGTCTTTGCTCATGACTCGGTTAGCGTTACCCATTAGGAATCTCAATAGCTTGTATTCGGTAGGGGATAGGTCAATTTCTTTGCCATTGACGAAGACTTCGTGAGCGTCCTGGTTAATCTTGATTTCGCCAACTTCAAAGATGCTCTCTTCTGCATCTTGCTTTCTAGTTCTTCTAAGAATTGCGTTGATTCTGGCAATAACCTCATCGATGCTAAATGGCTTAGTCATGTAGTCATCGCCACCGACTGTAAGGCCTGTTACTTTATCGCCGCGGTCATCTCTAGCGCTTAGGAAGAGTACCGGTAGGTCTAGGTTCATTGATCGAAGCTTCTTGGTAACGCTAAAGCCTGACTGATCAGGGAGCATTACATCTAGAACCATGATATCTGGCTTGGCTTTTTCAGCCACTGCCACAGCTTCTGTTCCTGTACCAACTGAATAGACACTGAAGCCAGCGAATTTCAAACCAGCTTCTAGTAGGTCTCTGATGTTCTTTTCGTCATCGACGATTAATACCTTTGGGTTCTTCATGCTCTAAATGTGCCACCCATTACTCCATTAAGTCTGGATGTTTCCTGAGTGTTGCCTGAGACAATATTGGCTATAAATCAACAGCGTCGAGGATCTCATAGGCATAGCCCTGCTCGGCTAGGAACCTCTGCCTATTCTGAGCAAAGTCCTGGTCCACAGTGTCCCTAGAGATAAGGGTATAAAAGCTAGCCGTGCGGCCATCGGCCTTAGGCCTGAGAATGCGGCCAAGTCTTTGGGCTTCCTCTTGGCGTGAGCCATAAGAGCCTGAAATCTGAATGGCTACCGAAGCCTCTGGCAAATCAATAGAGAAGTTGGCAACTTTAGATACCACTAGAACACCGATTCGCCCTTCCCTAAAGTCAGCAAATAATCTCTCACGCTCAGTTATTGGGGTATCACCGGTTATTAGTTCTGCCTTGAGAGCACTTGAAACAGCCACTAGCTGATCGATGTATTGCCCGATGATAAGTGTTGGTTCGCCAGCATGCTTAGCCAATAATTTTTGAATTACAGGAATCTTGGCTGGCGAACTTGCTGACAAACGGTATCTGTCTTCTTGGTTAGCGATTGCATACTCGAAGTGCTCATCGACAGGTAAATCAATTCTTACTTCGTAACATGCAGCTGGAGCGATATAGCCCTGGGCCTCAATCTCTTTCCAAGGGGCATCAAATCGTTTAGGACCAATCAGAGAAAAGACATCGCCTTCTTTACCATCTTCTCTAACCAGGGTTGCTGTTAGCCCAAGTCTTCTTCTTGCTTGCAGATCTGCAGTCATCTTAAAGATAGGTGCTGGCAGCAAATGCACCTCATCATAAACAATCAAACCCCAGTCATGATCATTGAGTAATGCTAGGTGAGCATATTCAGCTTTACGCTTGGTAGTCAGAATCTGATATGTGGCAATGGTTACAGCAGCAACTTCTTTCATCGAACCGCTGTATTCACCGATCTCTTCCTCGGTGAGTGTGGTGCGCTTTAGTAACTCTGCTTTCCATTGCCTTGCAGAAACAGTATTGGTAACAAGAATCAAAGTATTGGTATTGGCTTTGGCCATGGTGGCAGCACCGACAATAGTTTTACCAGCACCACAGGGTAGAACCACAACACCTGATCCACCAGCCCAAAACTTTTCAACTGCTAGTGCTTGGTAATCACGTAGGTGCCAGCCATCTTGAACTAAATCAATCTCGTGAGGAATTCCAGCTGTGTAACCGGCAAGATCTTCTGCAGGCCAACCAAGCTTTAGTAGTTCCTGCTTGATTTGACCTCTGGCCCAATCAGCTATTGCCCAAGTGTTTGGGTCAATGCGATCAAGGAGTAAATCATTGACTTTTCGTTGTCTAGTTGTTTCTAGTAAGACAGCAGGCTCAGCTGAATAAAGTTCAAGACCTCCTGCGTCACCTCTTCTAATAACCAGGCGACCGTACCTAGACATGGTTTGTTCGATATCCACCCTGATGCTGGCAGGAATTGGGAACTTGCTGTATTTATCTAATACCCCTAGGACAAAAGAACTATCGTGACCTGCGGCCCTAGCATTCCAAAGACCTAGTTTGGTAATTCGATAGGTGTGCACATGCTCTGGAGCACGCTCAAGTTCTGCAAATACAGCTAAGTCATGGCGAGCATCTTTGGCTTGCGGGTGGTCCACTTCAAGCAGGGCAGTTTTATCGCTTTGTACGATTAGAGGTCCAGAAGGCATCCTTCTAGCCTAAGCGAATACCAGTGACACTGGCTAATGGCAATACACGCTCACAGTCCGCTTGGCGGTCTTTACCTCGAAGCCTGCCATTGGCAAGTCCGGTTGGCTCAATTGGGAACTCTCGTTGGGTTCCATTCATCTGCAGCGAGACCCAGATAGTGGCCTTAGTCTTTATTGCCATCTCAATCTGTCGCACAATGTCCTGGCCTTCAGGTGCTTCACCCAAACGTTTGTCATGAGCTCTTAGCCTCTGAATATCTTCAATAACCGAAGATGTCTTAGTTAGCGATGATTCATTCGATCCAGCAGCGCGCCAACCACTAACTACCTGATCGTTACTGTCCTTGCGAATGGCAGCGTACTTACTTTCTCGAAGCAGATAGTAAACAATGTCTAACTCGAATCTGCTCTCTAAAGTGTTCTCAGAGGTCTTTGTAATAGATACAGTTTTTAGTGATGAGTCGTTGAGTATTTGTGTAAGCAAGATTTGGTCATTGGATTGAATCAGAGTTCCATTTGGAACTTCTCGTAAAACCAGTCTCCCGAATCTAGTGGCAGCTTCACGAATTAGGTAA
>JAPLAJ010000111.1 GCA_026393335.1 Rhodoluna sp.
GCTCTTGACCTGTGGGTCACCAAGAATTACATCTAGACCTGCAGCCATAACTTCAGCTGAAGCTCCACCACCAATATCTAAGAAGTTAGCTGGCTTCACACCACCGTGCTTTTCACCTGCGTAAGCAACAACATCGAGTGTCGACATAACTAGCCCTGCACCATTACCAATGATTCCAACTTCACCGTCTAATTTGACGTAGTTCAAATCTGATTCTTTAGCCTTAGCCTCAAGTGGATCTAGTTGGTCACGCTCCATGGTTTCTCTTTGGTGACGGAACTCAGCGTTGTCATCTAGCGAGACCTTGCCATCAAGGGCGATGATCTCTCCTGACTTAGAAAGAATTAGTGGGTTGACTTCAACCAGAGTCGCATCTTCTTTAACGAAGACATCATAAAGTTTCACAAATACTGGAGCGACCTTGGCAGCAATCTCATCACTGAAACCTCCAGCCTTAGCAATTTCCAAAGCCTTAGACAAATCAATTCCTTGAATAGCATCGATAGCGATCTTCGCTAGCGCTTCAGGGCGTTCTTCAGCCAGCTGCTCAATTTCCATTCCACCTTCGACACTGCATAGAGAAAGGAATGTTCTATTGCTTCTATCTAGCAAGACAGAGAAGTAGTACTCCTTATCAATGGCAGCACCTTCAACAATCATCACGCGGTTAACCGGAAGATCCTTGATGGTCAGTTTCAAAATTGCCTCAGCTGCAGCTCTAGCCTCTTCAGGGTTATGAGCTAGCTTGACACCACCGGCTTTACCGCGGCCACCAGCTTTAACCTGAGCCTTGACAACTACAGTGCCGCCAATCTTGGCTGCTGCTGCCTCTGCTTCTTCTGGGGTGTCTGCGATTAGTCCCTGAAGAACTGGGACTGCGTGGGCCTCGAACATGTCTCGGGCCTGATATTCAAATAAATCCACTTATGATTCCATTCACAAAAAGGGCACTGAAGAGCGTGCACCAGAGACCAGTTTAGAGCCTCTCGATAGGAGCCACACGCACCATGAGGCGCTTAGTGCCAACCTTTTCAAACCTAATCTCAGCTGTCTGCCTCGCACCTTCGCCAGTTGTCTCAACGACAGTTCCAACGCCAAATGCATCATGCTTCACCCGGTCCCCGACAGAGAGCACCAAACCCTCGTTGTTTCTCACCGTGGTGATCTCGTTGTTCCAGACCTTCTTTTCCTTCACAGGTCGGTCATAGCCGGTTCCAACCGCCCTTGGCTGATACCTAGGAGTCTCTCGTTCGGCACCTCTTTGATCTACAAGTTCAACTGGGATATCAAGGAGGAAGTTAGAAGGCATGGTTGAGTTCAATTGACCAAACAAAGTCCTCTGCATGGCAATGGTTAGATACAATAACTTCATCGCTCTAGTGATACCCACATAGAACAATCTGCGCTCTTCAGCTAGGCCACCAATTTCTTCAAAAGATCTCATGTGTGGCAAAGTGCCTTGCTCTAAACCAGCAATAAAGACAACCGGGTATTCCAAACCTTTAGCAGTGTGCAGAGTCATTAGAGATACCTGACCTGAACCATCATCAATTTCATCAGCTGCTGCAGCCAAGGTAATCTCAGCCAGATAGTCAGCCAAAGTAGCCTCTGGGTTGCGCAGCTGATACTCAACTACCTGACCGACAAGAGCATCAAGGTTTTCAACCCTTGCCTCATCCTGAGGGTCACGACTCATCTCGAGAGCATATCTATATCCAGATCTAACCAATGCTTCAATCAAGACATCGCTGATCTTTGTTGTGTGTGACATCTGCTCAAGAGAATCAAGAAGATTAGCGAACTTAGTAATGGCTTCAGTGAGCTTTGGCCCAAGACCTAATTCAGTTGAGTAAGACAGAGCTTCTCTGAAGCTGATGTTGTTGTTTCTAGCTAGCTGAGCAATCTTTAGTTCAGTCTTGTCGCCGATACCTCGCCCTGGCTCATTGATGACTCTTCTAACAGCCTCATCGTTACGACCATTAGAAACAGCAGTTAGATAAGCAAGCGCATCTTTTATTTCTTTACGCTCATAGAACTTCAAACCACCGATAACTGCATAAGGAACTCTCTGTGATTTGAGCTCTGCTTCAATACTTGGAGTTAGCGCGTTAGTTCTATAAAGAATCGCCATTTGTGAATAGGCAACACCATCGCCGTGGTGTTCTTTGATCTGGTCAACAATAAAGCCAGCTTCATGTCTTTCATCAACGGCTGTGAACTGGACAACCCTTTCGCCTGCTCCAGCATCAGTCCAAAGATTCTTATCTGGTCGATCAAAGTTCTTAGCAATAACAGCGTTAGCAGCAGAAAGAATGTTCTGGGTTGAACGGTAGTTCTGCTCAAGCAGGATTGTGTGAGCGCCTCTAAAATCCTTGCTGAACTCAGAGATGTTTCTGATGTCCGCTCCGCGGAAGGCATAAATTGATTGGTCGCTGTCACCAACAACGGTGAGTGAAGCAGGGCCAACTAACTCCCCTGTTTTTGGATCAGGAGTATTGAACTTAGGATCTACGCCTTTAGTCAGTTCACGAATCAGAGCGTATTGAGCATGGTTAGTGTCTTGATACTCATCAACCAAGACATGTCTGAACTTCCTTTGGTAGTTAGCTGCCACCTCAGGGAATGCTCTGAGTAAGAAAACGGTCTCCCCGATTAGATCATCAAAGTCAAAAGCGTTGTTACGCTTCTTCTCTGCTTCATAAGCCAAGAAGATTTCAGCAATTGCCTGGGACTTAGGGTTCTTGGTATCGATGTTCGCTGCGAAATCTTCAGCAGTTTGTAATTCGTTCTTCGCCTTGCTGATGACAGAGGCAACAACCTGAGCCTTGAGGCTGTCTATGTCATGGCCGCCAGCCTTGATTAGCCTCTTGATCAGAGCCCTTGAGTCCCCTGTGTCATAGACGGTGAAGTTTGAGTTATGCCCTAGACGCTCTGCCTCTCTTCTAAGTATTTGCAGGCAAGCAGAGTGGAAAGTCCTAATCCACATGCCCTCAGGGTCGCCAACTAGGTGCTTGATACGTTCACGCATCTCAGCTGCAGCTTTGTTAGTAAAGGTGATAGCCAGGATCTGGGAAGGCCAGGCTTCTCTTTGCTCCATAAGGTGAGCAATGCGGTGGGTTAGGACCTTGGTCTTACCTGAACCTGCTCCAGCCACAATCAATAGAGCCGGACCTCTATATAGGACGGCTTCAGCTTGCTGGGGGTTTAGGCCCTCGAGCAACTGTGATGGGTTTGCAGGTTCAATCCAAGTCATGACTTAGCCATTTTAGGTTGAAGAACTGACAGATTAGCCACGCTCGTCCAACACACGCCGCAAAAGATCTGGCTGGTCAGCAAATATGCCATCAACTCCTGTTTGAATCAGTTCTTCGTAGTAAGCCTCGATGGTGGTTGTGGCATTCTCAGCTCGAGCTGTGTATACCCAGACTTCAAGCCCTAGGTCATGACAGGATTCGACCCAGGTATCAGCAGAGAGCAGCATGTGAGTTGCAATAGATAAACCATCAAACTCTTCAGCTAACTTGACTAAATCAACTTCAACTATTTTTGTTGAATCTATTGCGAGAAAGTATTTCGCACTCATGCCATTTAATTCAAATTCGGATTTTGCGTCTTGCAATAGAGCATGGTGGAAGGACTCAACATAAAGTTCCAAATTATTTGATCGTGCCGGGGATGCAAGAACTTCATCAGCAACTAACTTCCCGATGTTCTCTCGAAGAGCCGTTAGATGACTTCCAGTTTTGATTTCAATAACAAGTATTTTGTTTTTCAAAAAATCTGCATGAAGTACCTCTGTTAATGTAGGAATTTCAAATTCATTATCAAACTTTGCACTACCTGGCCGCAGATCAGGAATTCTTTCGATTGCTCGAAGTAATTTGATGTGCTCCAAATCAAGATCTTCTGAATACCAGTCAATGTGATACTGCCCTTCAACGCTTCCGTCTCGTTTGAGTGCTTCGAACTGACTTAGCTGAGCAATGTTAGTAGTTTGGCTAAGGATGTTTTCGTGGCGAATAATCAGCTTGGAATCTTTAGTGTTCACAACATCTAATTCGATGCCGTCAGCACCTTGTTCTATCCCTAGTTTGAAGGCCTCAAGAGTGTTTTCGGGGCGATAACCGCTAGCTCCTCGATGGGCAATAACGATGGGCTTGCTCAAATGTTCGCCTTTCTGAACAAAAAACCTGGACTCTACTTTGGAACTCAAATTTCATTCGCATAAGCGAATTTATCAGGTACCCATTCAGGCAAGATTCATAAAATTTGATGAAACACCACCTTTATACACGCTAGCAAACTAATTGGAAAGATCCTTTCGATGAAGAACTCACGCGTCCTCTCTGCATTCTCCACATTCCTTATGGCAGTTGGTCTTCTGACCTTCATCCCCACAATAAAAGCGGAAGCTGCTGCAAGCTGTGTAGGTACCACATGTACCCAGACCTTTACTGCGAATAATGCTGTGCAGACTTTCGTTCCAGCAGCAGCCGGGACACAGTTGACCGTAACCCTAAACGGTGGTGCTGGTGGACGTGGTGGAGGCGACGCCGGTGGTGGAGGTGGAACCGGTATCGGTGGTAACCGAGTCACTTTTGATTATGTGACTACAAGCGCTTCTCCTTTATATCTATACATCGGTAATGCTGGAGCAAATGGTTCAGGTGGATCTGGAAATGGTGGAGGTGCTGCTGGTGGAAACCCTTGGACTATCTACAACGGTGGACGCGGCGGAAATGCTGGTAGCCAGGGAAGTTCTGGTGGCGGTGGAGCTGGTGGAGCTGCAACTCTGATATCAACTGGTGATAAGACTGGCGTTATCGCTGTAGCCGGTGGTGGAGGTGGAGGTGGAGGTGCCAACATCAACTCAAACGGAACTAACGGAAAAGTTGATACTGGTGCACAGACAGCTAACACAACTGGTGCTGCTGGCCAAGACTGGAGCGGCGATGGCTCCGGTGGTGGAGGTGGTGGAGGTGGTGCCACTGGAGGTACTGGAGGTACAGGTTCTAGCGATGGCTGGAACCCTGGTGGTCAAGGTGGTGTAACTGGTCGTAACTTAATTCCTGCAAACTCAAACGGTGTTGCTACTGCAAACGTAAACGCAGGTATTGGTTCGATCACAATTACTTGGCCGAACGGTCCTTCAGCAAGCGTAAGACCTAGCTTCACTGATTCATCAATTGCCAAGGTAGGTCAAGTCCTAGTTCCAACTGCAGGAACCTATACAGCATCATCTGGAACAGTCACAGTTTCCAACCGTCGCTGGCAAATCTCTACCGATGGAAGCACTTGGGCAGATATCTCACCTACCGTGTCAGGTGAATACACAATTCAACCTGGCGATGCAGGAAAGTATGTTCGATTTGCTGAAACCGCAACTGACTCAAACGCCGCTCTTACCTACGGTTCAGCACCTTCTTTGCAGATTACCGCTGCACCTAACTTCACTGCAGAAAACCCAACAGGTACTGCAGCAAACACTGTTCTAAATTCTGTTTTCGCCGGCTATACATTCCAAGCGAGCGGTTTAAGAAATGTCTTTAGCATCTCAGCAGGATCGCTTCCTGCTGGCATTACTCTAAATTCTTCAACCGGCGCACTATCTGGAACATCAACATCCACTGGAATTTATACCTACAAGGTCAAAGCTACAAACGAAGCCGGTACCGATGAGACAGCAGAACTAACGATCGTCGTTGGAAGATCTCCTGTATTCACAAGCGATGACTCAATTCTTCAGTCCGTAAACAGAGTCACCAACCCAATTCGTGTTGGTGCTGTACTTCCTAACTTTGTTTTCACGACAGCTGCTTTCCCAACAGCCACATATGAATTGAAGACAGATGCAACCACTTTGCCTAACTGTGGCACTGCACCTAACTGTGCATACACCTACGAAACAAGAGCACTACCTCCTGGTCTAACATTTGATGCGGCAACTGCATCTTTGAGTGGAACTCCAACTCAAGCTGGTGCTTATGTATTCGCAATTCAGGCAACTAACTCTGTCGGTAGTTCAATCGAAACAATTCATATGACAGTAGCTAGGAGAGCAGCTAACGCTTTCACGCTAACTTCAGACAAGAGCTCAGTAATTGTTGTTCAGAACACAACCGTCACAGCCACAATCACTGCAGCAGGTGGCGATGGCAACGGTGCATTTAGCTTTGCTGTAGATCCATCTTCATCAGCCATCTGTTCTGTAGTGAAGGCAACAGACACAACTGCAACCATGACTGTAACCACAGCAGGTAACTGTGTGATCAACGGAACTAAAGCTGCTGACGGTGGATTTGCTGCATCAAGATTGTCAATCACCGTTCCAATCAACAAAGCTCCACAAACAACACCACTGGCAATCACTCCTGATAGGCAGTTTGTCTATGGTGCTGCTCTCTGGCTGGTAGGTACCGGAGGAAATGGAACAGGTGCATTCACTTACGCTATTGCCCCTAACTCTCCTGCCGGCTGTGCAACAAGCACACAAAGCGGTAACAACATGTACACCGGTCTAACTACTGGTTACACAACCGCTGGAACTTGTACCTACACGGTTACTAAAGCAGGAGATAACTTCTTCCTTCCTCAGACCACTACTTACGTTCTTGAGATCAGCAAGGCTAGCCAGGCTGCTTTTGCTATTTCTAACCCAGGTGCTGCAAACTGGCACGCAACTAACGCTGTAACTCTGAACCTAACCCCTTCTGGTGGAACTGGAACTGGTGCAGTTACTTACTTCCTAGACCCAACTGTTGCTAACGCTTGTACATTGAGTGGAAACGTTCTAACTGCAAAGAGCGCTGGTACTTGTACAGTTACCGCTATCAAAGCAGGAGATGCCAACTACAACCAAGCTAGTGCTGCTCCTGTTACCTGGACTATCAACCAGATTGCTCAAACTGCACTTGCTTACACAATGGCAACATCTACCGGGGCTACCCTGCCTTGGAATGGTTCAACACCTTACGTAGCGAACCCAACTGCAATTGTGACAATCAACATGACCGGTGGATCTGGAACTGGCGCTTACACATATGTTGCATCAGGTAACTCTGGATGTGTAGTTCAAGGTGCAGGTCCAATAGCTTACGTTTATGTGGCCCCTACTGGAACTGGTATCGGTTCTTGTGTAATTGCAATCACTAAAGCTGCGGATGTGAACTATACAGTTGCAACAACCAACACTCAGTTCTCATTCACAGCTGCTGTTCAAGCACCTCTAGTTGCAACTGCTGCTAAGAGTTCATTGGACTTTGTGGCAACCACACTGGCAGATGCAGCTACTGCTGCTAAGACTCAGATCACAGTCACTGGTGGTCTTGGAACTGGTGCTGTTTCCTATGCTGTTGCAGGTGGAAGCACATCTGTCTGTTCTGTTGATGCCAATGGTTTAGTTACCGATAAGACAGCGGGTTCTTGTGTTGTCAACGTAACAAAGGCAGCTGATAGTAACTACCAAGTTCAAACAACTTCTGTCACTATTACTTTCAACAAGCTAAACCAAGCTGAACTTGTTGCTAACCCAGCAGATGCCTCTGAGCCTTTTGTTTGGTCTCCAAAAGCTACTAACCAGATCACCACAACCGGTGGTGCTGGAACTGGTGCTGTTTCTTATGCTGTTGACCCTTCAACTTCAACTGTCTGTTCTGTTGGAGCAGCTAACGGTCTAATCACAAACATCACTGCCGGTACCTGTTTGATTAACGTGACCAAGGCAGCAGACACCAACTACAACGTTGTTACCGACCAGGTAAGTGTTGTCTTCACCAAGATAGATCCAGCTGCTATCACTTTGACTGCAGCCCCAACCTCTCTTGTATACACACCGCTAGCAAACAAGAACCAGACTTGGGTAACCATCGCGGGTGGTGCTAACTCAACAGGCGCTAACACCTTCTTCGTTGACCCAATGACAGAAGAGTACTGTTCAATCGCTTCAGTTGAAAGCACCCGTGTTCTGATTAACGCCAACCTTGCTGGATTCTGCTTGGTTGCTGTTGTCAAAGCAGCAGATGTGAACTACAACGAGATCAGAACCATGACGGCCTTCACCATAACCAAGATGGTTCAAACAATTAACGCATCTTCTACTCAAGGAACCTCACCAGGCTTCAAGGTAGCTCCTGACGCAACAACAACTATCACCGTAACTGGGCAGCAGGGAACTGGGACAACTCGATTTGTAATCGACCCAGCTGCTAACACAAGCAACTGTGCAATCGATCAGGCAACTGGAGTCGTCACTTCAACAACTGTTGGTACTTGTCGAATCACTGTTTCTAGAGATGGTGATGACAACGTTCAGGCTTCTAACTCTGTTGTTATCAACCTGACAATCAACAAAGTCAACCAGTCTGTCATTACCCTTACTCCGACTGCTGATTTCAAACTTGCAGCTGTTGGTTCAGCCGCAGCTACATCGCCGTTGACTCTTGGTCTTGGCTACACAGGAACAGGTAACTTCACAAGAATTACTGCCGTCACTACTACGATTTGTACTATTTCAGGTGGTGGAGACAGCACTCTTACTCCTCCTACCTTTACTGCAACTGCTACCCCATCAATAACAGTGACTGCTGTTAACGATGGAACCTGTACATTGCAGTACACCAAACTAGGTGATGCTAACTTCAACGTTGCAACCAACTTCCAGGCTAGCTTCACAATCAACAAGGCATCTCAGGCTGATATAAATGCCACCATCACAGTTGGATCAGCATCCATGCCATTTGTGATGACTCCTAAGGCAACTGCAACGATTCTTGGTTCAGGTGGTTCTGGAACTGGAATATTCAACTACATAGTAGATGCATCAAGTACTGGTATCTGTACAAGCAACGCAACTACAGGTGTGGTTACAGATGTCACTGCAGGAGTTTGTATCATCAACGTTAGGCGCATCGCAGACGGTGACTATGCGGATTCTGCAGTCAAGCAAGTAACAATTACCTTCACCAAGCTAGATCAGACTCCACTTGTTCTAAATGCAGCGAAGACCGCTTTGAAAGCAACCACATCTGCTCTAGACACAACTACCCTAAGCACAACAGGTGGTTTGGGAACGGGAGTAGTGACCTACGTAGTTGATCCAACAAGCGCTGCAGTTTGTTCTATCTCAGGAACTACAGTCACAGGTCTAGGTGCAGGTGACTGTAACATCACTGCAACTAAGGCAGCGGATGTTAACTACAACGCAGCAACAGCAACCATCAAGTTGACAATCACAAAGGGAACTCAAGCTACCTTTGCTGCTTACTGGTGGAACCAACCAAACCTTGGTACTGGAACTCAGGCTAACCCAACTCCGTTTAACCCAAACACTGACCAAATCAACTACTACATCGTCAGTGGTGGAGCGGGTACTGGTGATTATGTATTCTCGATTGATCCAGCCTCTGCTGCTGTGTGTACTTCAGCAAAGATTAGACCAAGTTACCCAACCCACATCATCGTTACTGCTATTTCTCACGGTGAATGTAGGGTTTCTGCATACAAGGCAGGTAATGCTGCGTGGGAAGACTCAAACGTAGTTTCAAATTCATTCTGGATTGGTAGGACTAACCAAGCGACTCTAACTGCAACTGCATCTAAGACCACTCTTGGTTACTTCGATGCTCCAGCAAACACATTCACAGTGGCTGTTGCTGGTGGATCAGGAACTGGTGCAACTAGCATCTCTGTCAACCCTGCATCTGCTGCTATTTGTAGCGATGCAACAGTTGCTGATGGTGTTCTTACTGTAAAGACTCTAGGTGTTGGTAACTGTCTACTGTCTGCAGTGAAGGCTGCATCACCTGGTTACAACCAAGCGACCTCTACACAAATCACAGTGACCATCACTAAGGGAACTCAAGCTCCTATTGTTATGACTGCTTCTCCTAGCGAACTTACCTATGCTGTAAGCCCAAGAGCTACCTCAACTCTTACTGTTACCGGTGGTTCAGGAAACGGTGCCTTGAGCGTAGTTGTTGACTCTGGTTCAACTGCTGTATGTACATACAACGCTGCTACTGGTGTTATCACTGCTATCCAAGCAGGTCGTTGTGATCTAACAGCAACTAAGGCTGCTGGTGCAGATGGTCTATTCAATGCTGCAACAGGAAAGCTAAGCGTAGTAATCAACAAGATTCTTCAAGCTCGACTAAACCTAACTGCGGTTACACCATTCATTACCTATGTTGAATCTCCTAAGCAGACAACTGCACTTACTCTTACCGGTGGTACTGGTACAGGTGCAATTAGCTACTCAGTAGACCCAGGTAGCGCGAGCGTTTGTACTGTTAACGTGGCTAACGGTCTTGCTACCGTTACCGCTAACTACTTCGGCTTCTGTGTGATCAACGTAACTAAGGCAGGAGATGTTAACTACGCAGATGCAACTGCAACTACAACAGTTCGTATCTCTCAGCCAGGAACCCAGATCATTGCAACTGTTCCTAATGCAAGCGAATCATTCGTCCCAGCTCCAGGCTTTATAACAACAGTTTCTGTTGAAGGCTCTAAGGCGGGAGACATTCTCAGCTATTCAGTTGATAAAGAGAGCATCAACATCTGTTCTGTTTCAGGCACTGGAATCACAGCTAAAGTAACAGCACTTGCTCAAGGTGTTTGTAACGTGATTGCCATCAACGTAGCTCGTGCACCAGATGGCACCTTGATTGCATCTAGCTCTGTTGCAACATTCACCATCACTAAGGGTGCTCAGCTTGATGTTGTTGCAACCCCAGACAAAGCCAAGATCAACTTCGCAGTTCCTGCAGCAACTAACGTAATCACCGTTACAGGTGGAGTGCTAAACAGCGCTATCACTGCAACAGTTGATCCTGCTAGTGCTGACATCTGTTCTGTAACTGTAGCTGGTAACAAGATCACTATGACTGCCCTGCAGGTCGGTAACTGTGTTATTGATATCACAAAGGCAGGTAACGCTGGATTCCTAGACTACGAAACCAGCATCACTGTTCCAGTTCTCAAAACTAAGCAGGCTGACCTATTTGCAACAGCAACTCCAGGTGGACTAACTTACTCACCTAGCAATGTAGTCACTACAACACTTTCTACTGTTGGTGGTTCTGGAACTGGGGCTGTCACCTATGAAGTAACTGAAGCTTCAGCTTCAATCTGTTCTGTAGCTGGCAACATCGTCACAGTGATCACAGGTGGTGACTGTGTAGTTGTTGCAACTAAGGCAGGAGATGTTAACTTCGCTGACATGGCAGCAGCTGTAACAATCAAGATTGCTAAGGGCAACCAAGCTGCACTTACCGTCACTGCTGCTGACTCAACTCTTCAGTATGTTCTAGGTGAAACTGTTCAGACTGGTCTATCCACTACTGGTGGATCAGGCGTTGGATCAATCACTTACGCTGTTTCAGAAGACAGTGCACTTATCTGTGAGCTTGATGGAACTAACGTTGTTGTTCTAAAGGCAGGAACTTGTACCATCAATGCAACTAAGGCTAGTGACCCTTACTTCAACGAGAAGACAGCGAGTGTCACTATCACTATCACTAAGGGTGTTCAGACTGATCTTGTTGTAACCACTCAGGATCCAACAATTCAATACAGCGTTAGCACTGTGGTTAGAACTCTGCTTATCCCAACCGGTGGAGCAGGAAGTGGTCTAGTTACTTACACAGTTGGTGAGGCAAGCTTGCTTGTCTGTGCTCTTCAGGGAAGCAACATTGTGGCTCTTAGAGCTGGTACCTGTACCATCAACGCAACGAAGGCTGGCGACTCAGACTTCTTACCTGCAACAGCATCAGTATCAATTGATATCACAAAGGCTAACCAGGCTGAACTAGTTCTTGCATCTGATGATGCAACTCTTGCATACATCGTGAACACTGCAGTGAAGACTCGTTTGTCAGTAACCGGAGGTTCAGGAACAGGTGCAGTAACTTACTCAGTTGCTCCAGCAAGTGTTTCTGTCTGTTCAATCTCTGGCAACGTGGTTACTGCTCTAACCAGCGGTGACTGTGAAGTTGTTGCAATAAAGGCAGCAGATGCTAACTTCCTTGAGTCAACTGATTCACTGCTTATCAAAATCACTAAGGGTCTACAGGCTGCGCTTACAGTAACGCCTGCTAAGGCTTCAGTTGATTACTCAAGAGAAGGTGTTGTAACAACAACTGTTTCAGCTGCTGGAGGTTCAGGAACAGGTGCTATCACCTATTCCATCTCTCCTGCAAGCCAGAGCATCTGTTCAATCTCAGGTAACACTGTGACAGCTATCACCGGTGGTGACTGTGTTGTTATTGCTACCAAGGCTGGAGATGTAACATTCGAGCCTGCAACAGCAAGTAAAACCATCAAGATCAACAAGGGAGCTCAGGCTGAGCTAGTTCTAACAGCTGAAGACACAACTCTTGAGTACGCGAAGGGCCAAGTAGTATCAACCGGCCTATCAGTAACTGGAGGTTCTGGTACTGGTGCAGTAACTTACTCAGTTGCTCCAGCAAGTGCTTCTGTCTGTTCAATTGATGGCACGAGCGTTGTTGTTCTAAAAGCAGGAACTTGTACAGTAACTGCAACTAAGGCAAGTGACCCATACTTCAACGAGAGCACTGATTCAGTTGTAATCACAATTGCTAAAGCTAATCAGGCCGCACTTGTTGCAGCAACTGCTCAAGGTGAGCTAGATAGTCCACTATGGAACGGCACTAAGACAACCAAGATCAACATCACCGGTGGCGATGGATCTGGAGCTCTAAGTGTCGAAGGGCTAACTCCAGCTATCTGTTCAGTTGCACTTTCAGGTCAAGCAGTGAACGTAACTGCAATTGCTGCAGGCACTTGTCAGTTCCGAGTCAACAAAGGCTCAGATGATAACTTCCTAGCTGCAACTGCTCTGACTCACTCACTAACCGTTGGTAGTGCATCAACAGATCTATCAGTTAGCGTTTCACCTTCAACGCTAAATGCAGGTTCAACTGGAACTGTTGAAATCACAGTTTCTAACATTGGTTCAGCAGCGGCTGCAGGGGCAAGTGTTGACTACACCTTGCCAACTGGCGTTAGCTCAGTTGCTCCTCTAGGTGCTGGATGTGTTCTAGTTTCTAGCACTCTGGTTCGTTGCAGCACTACATCAGTTATCGCAGCAGCAGGCTCAGTGAAATTCACTATTCCAGTAGCTATCTCTGCATCGCTTGTTGGTGGTGAAAGAACTGCAGGAGGTTCTGCAGCCCTGACTTCAGCTACCCCAGATTCAAGCACTGCAAACAACAACCTAAGTGGTGACGAGGCTAACTTCCTGATCAACAAAGCTCCTACTGCATTCAACAAGACCACTCTTCTTGCGATGCAAATGGGTTCTGTATTCAGTGACAAGTTAGAGGCTGTTGGATTCCCAGCAGTTACTTACTCAGTAACAGCTGGAACACTTCCTGCAGGTCTAATCCTGAACTCAACAACAGGTGAGATCACAGGAACTCCTACAGGTTCAGGTAACTACTCATTCACTGTCACAGCAACAAACGTTGCTGGTTCTATCAACAGAGTATTCACTGGAAACGTTGCTCCTATTCCAGTTGTGACAGTTCCTGGTTCAGGATTCTCAACCAACACTGTTGTTGCAGGAACCAAGGTAACTATCATTGGAACAAACCTTGACCTAATCACAGCTGCAATCATTGGAGGCAAGAGCGCAAGCATTGCATCTAAGACTGCAACTCAGATTGTCTTAGATGTTCCAAATGGAAGTGCTGCAGGTGATGTGCCAATTAACCTGATCTATCCTCAAGGAAACCTTGCTGCTGGTACCTTCACATACACAGGTGTTGGCAAGTTGACTCCTTCGATCGTAATCTCAGCTGGCGCAAGCACTGCTGGTGCAGCAGAAGCACCTAGAACTCTTACGGCAGCAATCACAGCAGCAGGTGTTTCAGGTCAAGTTACTCTGCCAGTTGTATACAGTTCAAAGACCACAAGCATTTGTACTGTTGCTGGCAACCAGCTAACCTTCCTAGCAGTTGGATTGTGTACTGTTGCAGCTTCAACAGCAGCGACTGATCTATTCAATGCAGGAACAGCTTCCGATGTTGCGATTGCCGTTGGTAAGTCTGATCAGGTACTGACTATTGTTCTTCCGCAGGACACAGTGCCTCCAACAAAGGCAACTGACTCAGCTGATGGTTTTGATCTTGTAGCAAGTTCAAACTCTGCTCTGCCGGTTACCTTCGCAAGCACTACACCGCTTATCTGTGTTGTTACAGAAGAAGGATTCGTAACTGGTATCAAGCCTGGTGTTTGTATCGTAAACGTATCTCAAGCAGGTAACGCACGATTCAACCCAATTGCACCTACCAAGATGGAATTCACCATCACAGCAGATGCGGGTGGCCCAACTATTGATAACGGTGATCCTTCTAAGCCAACAAGCTTGGCTGGTGGCGCTCTTACCAAGATGGGTGACGTTGGTTTCAGCTGGACAAAGAGTGCTGGTGCGCTGAAGGTAGAAACCTACGGTGTCTGGATCGGTAAGGTCTCTGCAGTTAGCGAGTTCACTATCTCTGGAAAGGCATACAAGTGCACAGTGAACTTCGGTATCTTGAAGGCTATGCCTTCTAAGACAGCGGCTCAGCTAAAGGCAGCTATGGCTAAGAAGACATTCAAGGCAACCGTGCCATTCTGTAACTCAAAGACTGAGGCAGCCGCTTTCACAGCACTGAAGAAGGGCTTCAATGGTCTTCAGGTGAAGGTCACAATCTCAAGATTCAGAATGTATCCAACCACATACAAGCCAATCAACGCTGTTACTAAGAAGCCGATCACAACTCAAATTAGAACTGTGTATCTAACTCTTGGCTAATAGCTAGAGATAAAAGAAATGCCGCCTGGGTAATCAGGCGGCATTTCTTTTTATAAAACTTTATTCCCACTCAATGGTGCCAGGTGGCTTACTTGTAACATCCAAGACAACTCTGTTCACTCCCGCTACCTCATTGGTAATTCGGTTAGAAATTTTAGCTAATAAGTCATAAGGAAGTCTTGACCAGTCAGCAGTCATAGCATCTTCACTTGATACAGGACGTAAAACAATTGGATGACCATAGCTTCTGCCATCACCTTGAACGCCAACAGATCTAACATCAGCTAGAAGAACGACAGGACACTGCCAGATCTCTCCATCTAAACCAGCAGCACTAAGTTCTGCTCTAACAATTGCGTCTGCTTTGCGAAGTAGATCTAGCCGTTCTTTAGTAACTTCACCAACAATACGAATACCAAGACCAGGTCCTGGGAATGGCTGTCTGCCAACAATCTCTTTAGGCAGCCCTAGTTCATAACCGATGGCTCTAACTTCATCCTTGAATAGAGTTCTAAGCGGTTCAACCAGTTCAAACTGAAGGTCTTCAGGTAATCCACCAACATTGTGGTGACTCTTAATACCTGCTGTTACACCACCACCAGATTCAACAACATCTGGATATAGGGTTCCTTGAACTAGGAACTTGATAGGACGATTATCTGCTTTAGATTCAGCAATGAGTTGAGCCTGAGCTTCTTCAAAAGATCTAATGAACTCTCGCCCAATAATCTTTCTCTTAGTCTCAGGATCTGTTACTCCAGCAAGTGAAGTTAGGAACTTCTCTTCAGCATCAACTGTGATTAGTCGAACACCAGTTGATGCAACGTAGTCACGCTCAACCTGCTCAACTTCACCTTCACGCATTAGGCCGTGATTGACGAAGATACAAACTAGTTGATCCCCTACAGCCTTGTGAACAAGGGCTGCCGCTACAGCAGAGTCAACGCCACCGGATAGGCCACAGATAACCCTGTCGTTTCCTACCTGGTTTCTGATGCTTTCTACCTGCTGGGCAATAACGTTGCCACTGTTCCAGTTAGCTGGGATGCCTGCTGCATTGTGTAAGAAGTTCTCTAGAACATTCTGACCAAACTGTGAGTGCTTTACTTCTGGGTGCCACTGCACTCCATAGATCTTCTTATTGCTATTAGCAAAAGCAGCAACCGGTGTTGTTGCAGTGCTAGCTAACACTTCAAAACCTTCTGGAGCTTTCATGACCTGATCGCCATGGCTCATCCAACAAATCTGATTACCAGGTTGTCCAACAAGTATTTCTCCACCAGACACAACACTTAGTTCAGTAGCGCCATATTCTCTAAGTCCTGTCTTATCAACACGACCACCAAGAGCTGAAGCTAGAATCTGGAATCCGTAACAAATACCTAGAACAGGAATACCAAGTTCAAGGATTCCTTTATCTAGTTGTGGTGATGATGGTTCATAAACACTTGAAGGACCACCGGAGAGAATGATGGCTAAAGGATTCTTGAGCCTTACATCATCTGCTGTGATGTTGTGATGAACAATCTCGCTATAAACCCCTGCTTCACGAACACGTCGAGCAATGAGCTGGGCATACTGAGCGCCAAAGTCAACAACTAAGACCGCTCTGTTTTCTACTGAAGCGTTAATCTTTAGCACCTGTCTTTTCAAGTCCAAAGATCTGGACAAACTTTGCTTGGTACTTCTTCTCAATAAAGAAAGCAGAAAGTGGCACTACCCCACCCATAGCAATGATTAGAAAATCTTGGAACTTCATATTTGCTAATCTCCAGATTCTAAAATCTGCAAATAGATAAACGATGTATAGAATTCCATGGATTTGAAGAAGTAGCTTCGAGATATCTACTCCTGAAAGAGGAAGACCTGTGCCATCAACTGAATCAGGCACAAGACCGATAAAACCTGCAGACCCGCCAGACCAAATCAACAGCCCAAAAGCATATTTGAAGAGCATCTCAAGACCCACCAAGATCAAGAAAACACCGGTAATCATGGAACTTACTCGGTAGAAGGAAAGAGCTGATTGGGCTTGGGCTTTGGGGATCATGACCCTATTTTACTTGGCTCAAGAGCCCTATTCGGCAAGTAAAGCAGCCTGCTGCTTCTTATATGAATCAGCCAGTAGCCGCCACCACATAAACACTGCAAAGCCTGCAAATACAGTCCATTCAATGGCATAGAAGGCACTTAGCCAGTTCACCTGGCTGTCGCTCTTAGGCATACCAATAGTCACCATTTCAACCCCATCAACAGATGAGAATAGGTTATTTTCAGTTAGCACCATGAAGCCTGTGTAAACCTGTTCAGAATCAAATGAGTTCAAGTTAATCCATTGAGCGATAGATAAAGAATCAAAAACATCTCCACCCACTGATTGAAGTGGAGCTTCGCTAGGAAGGTACCGTCCTGTTACCGGAACCAATGCTTGAAGGATTGTAAGTTGCTTCACTTCAGAAAGTAGAGAGGCAGCATTTCGTTCTTCATTTATAAAACCAGCTACTACAAAAAGTCTTGCTGCATCTGTTTGAGCTGGAACAACCAGCCAATAACCTTTATCACCATTGACTTGAATACGATTTGAAACTAAAACTGCCTTTGATGGATCCACCGTTAGTGATGTGGTTACTTGAGTAAGAAAAGGTTTATCACCAGAAGTTGGAATCTCATTGAATGTAAATGGAGAGTTAGGAACAGCCACTTGAGTTAGATCTGTTGTTGTTACTGCTAACCAAGTGTTGTTAGCTGGAGCATCAACAAAGCTTCTGCCGATTTGCCATTGAGCCATTAGGGCAAAGCCAACTGCCAGAAGTAAACAGAAAACTAAGGCAGCTATCCACCTAAGAGTTAGAGCAAGTTTGAGCATGTATTAAGCGCCGTATGGGGCTACTACAGTGTCAACTCTTTGAAACTCTTTTAGATCACTGTAGCCAGTGGTTGCCATTGCTTTTCTAAGAGCACCCATCAGGTTAGAGGTTCCATCAGCTGAAGTGGAAGGACCTTGAAGGATCTGCTCAAGTGAGCCAGAAGATCCAACGTGAACTCTTTCACCTCTAGGTAATTCAGGGTTATAAGCCTCTGCACCCCAGTGCCAGCCTTGGCCTGGAGCTTCTGTAGCTCTAGCTAGAACAGAACCAAGCATTACCGCATCTGCTCCACAAGCAATGGCCTTAACGATATCTCCTGAAGTTCCAAGCCCACCATCAGCGATCACGTGCACATAACGGCCACCTGATTCATCCATGTAGTCTCTTCTTGCTCCTGAAACATCGGCAACAGCAGTTGCCATCGGTGCGTGAATACCAAGAACCTTACGAGTAGTAGAGGCAGCTCCGCCACCGAAACCAACTAATACACCAGCAGCACCAGTTCTCATTAGGTGAAGTGCAGCAGTATATGTTGCAGCACCACCAACAATGACTGGAACATCTAGTTCATAGATAAATTCTTTTAGGTTTAAAGCCTCTTGGGTTTTAGAAACGTGCTCTGCAGAAACTGTTGTTCCTCTAATTACAAAAAGATCTACACCTGCTGAGATAACAGCCTTGGCATATTCTTTTGTCTTTTGTGGAGACAATGCTCCAGCAACTGTCACACCAGATGCACGGATATA
>JAPLAJ010000007.1 GCA_026393335.1 Rhodoluna sp.
CTTGCAGCAGCAATTAGCGTCGCAGAAGCTCTGAAGAGGAACCCAGCTCTTCAGGGACTTCGCATCTCTGTTCTTCACGGTAGGCAGTCCTCTGAAGAGAAGAACGAGATCATGACAGCCTTCTCTAATAAAGAGATTGATGTTCTAGTCTCAACAACTGTTATCGAAGTTGGTGTGGACGTGCCTAATGCGACAACCATGGTGATTTTGGATGCAGATAGATTTGGTATTTCACAGTTGCATCAGTTACGTGGTCGTGTAGGTCGAGGAGGATTACCTGGTCTTTGTCTGATGCTCACCAGTGCAGAAAAAGATTCATTAGCCCTTGAGAGAGTCAATGCAGTTGCTGCAACCATTGATGGTTTCAAGCTAAGTGAGATTGACCTTGAACTTAGACGTGAGGGAGATGTCCTAGGAGCTAACCAATCAGGTGGCAGATCTAGCCTGAAGCTCCTTCGAGTCTTAGCCGATAGCAAGATGATTCAAGAGGCAAGGGCTGAAGTAATAGAGATGTTTGAATCTGACCCAACCCTAGAAAAGCACCCAGCCTTGGCTCAATGTCTTGAACAACTAGATAAGCAAAGACAAGACTTTCTAACTAAGTCATAGTCGGCTAACCTAATCTCATGGCCATTGCCGTTTACCCAGGTTCCTTTGACCCCTTCACCTACGGTCATATCGATATCGCTACCCGTGCTGCGAAGATGTTTGAAACCGTTCACATCGTGGTTGTTCATAATCCAGCAAAGAACCCAAGGCTCTCAACTAACCAAAGAGTTGAGCTAATCAAGGAGATCTTGGCAAATAAGCCAGGAAACTATGTTGTTAGTTCCCTAGATTCAGGTTTGTTAGTTGATTACTGCAAGGACCTAGGAGCAGATGCTCTGGTCAAGGGTGTTAGAACTAACGTTGATTTGGACTATGAGCTACCTATGGCTCAGGTCAATAGAGATCTAAGTGGCATTGAGACTATCTTTATTCCAGCTGATCCAACCCATGGCTTTGTCTCTTCATCTCTGGTCAAGCAGGTCTTTGATCTAGGGGGAGACATCTCTAAGTACGTCCCATCTGAGGTAGTAAAGGCTTTATCTAAATAATGACCACATTCAAGATTCCCGTGCATGATTTGATGCATAAGCCAGGTCACATGCGTGAACTGGAGAGCACAGTAGCCCTAGGCGCAAAGCTTGGCGAGGGCCTAGCCAATGTGCCAAAGGACGAAAAGATTGCCCTTAGCTTGCGTCTAGAGGGTGTTCATGAGGGCATTTATGTCTCTGGTGGGCTCAAAACCGTTGCCCAAGCTGAGTGCTCAAGGTGTCTAGAGCCGATGACTGTGCCGGTTCAGGTAGATATTCAGGAGCTTTTCGCCTATTCTTTAGAGGTAGAAGATGACTTGGTCATTCAAGACGAACAAATCGACTTGGAACCAATAATCATTGATTCGGTAGTTCTCAATCTTCCGTTCACCCCAATTTGTAGTTCAGACTGTCTAGGTTTGTGTGCTGAGTGCGGTGTTAGGTTGAATGAAAACCCAGATCACGCTCACGAAGCCCCGATTGATTCGCGGTGGAATGAACTCAAGAAACTTGCTCAAGAAAGTGAAGACTGATGCCAGTACCAAAGAGACGCCTATCGAGATCAAACACTCGTCACCGTCGTTCAGCATGGATTGCAACTAACACACAGTTAGTTAAGACTGTCGAAAACGGTAAGACCGTATACAGCTTGCCTCACCGTGCTCGTGCCGTAGAAGACGCTAATGGCGTTGTTCAGTTCTACGAGTACAAGGGCCGCAAGGTAGCAGACGCCTAAACTTCGGTTCACACTTTGAACTACGCCTTGCTCACTCAAAGACTTGGCATAAGCATTGAAGCGGAGCTACTCGAGTTAGCTTTAACTCACAGTTCTTACGCTTACGAGAATGGCAAAACACCCAACAACGAACGCCTAGAATTTTTAGGCGATTCAGTGTTGGGTTTTGTCGTAACTGGGCATGTTTATTTGGAGAACCCAGATCTTGATGAGGGTTCACTATCTCGCCTTAGAAGTGCAATAGTTTCTGCAAAGACTTTAGCTGTAGCTGCTAATCAAATTGGACTAGGTGAATTCATTCGTCTTGGTAAAGGTGAATTGGCTACCGGTGGTCAAACTAAAACAAATATTCTTGCTGACACCTTTGAGGCAATCATTGGGGCTGCGTATCTTTCTGGTGGCTTAGCCCCGGCTAAACACATTATTGATTCTTTGGTGTTACCACTTCTTAGTTCTGAAGATGAACTTCTTGAAACCTCTGAACCTAGAACTGTATTGAGTGAACTACTCAAGTCTTTAGGTAAATCAGATGCAACCTTTGACGTGACCCATGAAGGACCTGATCACGATAGAACTTTCTTTGCCAAGGTAGTTGTTGATGGCGTAGATATCTCTAAAGGCTCTGGTCGAACTCGTAAGGCAGCCGAGGCCCAAGCAGCTATCGATGCGCTAAAAACTCTTAGAGGTTAGTCATGCCTGAGTTACCTGAGGTTGAAACTGTTAGAGCAGGTCTTGCTGAAGTTGTTGCAGGAGCCAAAGTAACCAAGATAAAAGTTCATGATGTTAGAAGCTTGAAACGTCATCCTGCATCTTCTGGAGACTTTGTTGAAACCCTAACTGGCAGAACAATTCAGGCTGCTGTTCGCAGAGGTAAGTTTCTTTGGTTGCCTTTGAACAGAAAAAAGAATGAACCACAGCTAGCCCTAATTGGACACTTAGGGATGAGTGGGCAGATGTTACTTAGAACACCTGGCTTTACTGAAGATGCCCTTACTCGAGTGACTATTTACCTCAAGGCTTTTGATGGTCAAAAGTATGAACTTAGATTTGTTGACCAACGAATCTTTGGTTCGCTAGCTATAGATGTGATGGAGCCAACTACCGATGGTTTTCCAGGTGGTTACAGCGGAGCGGATCACTCGGGGGAATCTTGGGTAGATATGATTCCTAACCAGGTAGCTCATATTTCTAGAGACCCATTAGATCCGGTATTTAGTGTTGATGATGTTTTGAAACTATTTAAGAAGAAACAATCAGGTATAAAAAGAGTTTTACTAGATCAAGGAGTTCTAAGTGGCATTGGCAATATTTATGCTGATGAATCTTTATGGCTAGCCAAGATTCACTATGACCAACCTGCTGCATCTTTATCTAAGCCAAAGGCTAAAGAACTGCTAGAGCATGTTCGGGTGGTACTAGCCAATGCTTGTGAGGCTGGGGGAACCAGCTTTGATGAGCAATACAAGAACATCAATGGGGAATCGGGTTATTTCAGCATTAGCCTCAATGCC
>JAPLAJ010000025.1 GCA_026393335.1 Rhodoluna sp.
ATCTTGTCGAAGACCACCACTGTGTCATACAGCGAGTAACCCAGGATTGTTAGGAAACCAATAACCGCTGCGGGTGTAACTTCGAAGCCAAGAGCTCCGTAAAGACCAGCAGTCAAGATCAGGTCGTGAGCAAGAGCTAGCATTGCCGCTGCACTCATCTTCAAGGTTCTGAAGTATAGAGCCATCAAAATAGCAGCGAAAAGAATAAAGATCAGAAGACCCCAAATTGCTTTATTGGTAATGTCAGCACCCCAGTTTGGACCAATGAAAGAGCTAGTGACGTTGCTGTCCTTGACTTCATATTTCTTGGCTAGTGAAAGGCGAACTTGCTCTGACTGTTCATCAGTCAGAATTGGTGTCTGAACACGAATTGTGTTGTTACCAATTTTTGTCGTGTTGACCTGAGCGTTGGGAATAACCTCGTGGACTGCGTCTTCAGCGTCTAGGGTGCTGTCTATCTTGCTACCAGATATCTTGTATTCAGATCCGCCGCGGAATTCAATACCGAAGTTGAATCCACCTCGAGCTGCAGGTAGTAGAACGGCAAGAAGTACAGTGATGCTAGCGATTATGTAGAAGATCTTTCTGCGACCAACAAAATCGATGGACTTCTCTCCACTGTAAAGCTGGTTTCCAAGTTCAGAAAATCGAGACATTAGTTACCCTCCTCTTTCTTTGTGCTTGAAATAACTTCGCCTGAAGCTTTACGCTCTGCGATGGTTTGTCTACGTTCGGCTTCTTTAGAAGATTTAGCGGCCTTACCGGTTGACACAGTTGAAGCTACACGGAAGGTGCCTCTTCCTGTGTAACCAAATGATGCTGAATCGCGAAGCTCTAGACCGCTCCACTTGTGACCTGAAGAGAAGAACTTACTCTTGGTGAGAAGCCTGAAGGCAGGGTAGGTAAACAGCGCTACGACTGTAAGGTCGATGAGTGTAGTCATACCCAGAGTAAACGCGAATCCCTTCACGTTACCTACTGTGAGAATGTAAAGAATTGCTGAGGCCAAAAGGCTCACTGCGCCAGAAACCCAAATGGTTCTCTTAGCTCTGTTCCAACCGCTTTCTACTGCGACGAATAGTGGCTTACCTTCACGAAGCTCATCTTTCACACGCTCGAAGTAAACAATGAACGAGTCTGCAGTAATACCAATACCCATGATCAGACCCGCGATACCAGATAGCGATAGACGGTAGTCTGCACGCCAAGTAAGTAGAGCAATGAGAATGTAGGTGATGATCGCAGCTACAACCAAGGATCCAATAGTGATTACTGCTAGTCCTCTGTACTGGAAGATTGAGTACAGAACTACAAGCAAGAGACCGATAAGACCAGCCAATAGACCAGCTGCTAGTTGCTCAGAACCCAAAGTTGCAGAGATGTTCTCCTGAGATTGAACAGCGAAAGAAATAGGAAGTGATCCATACTTCAATTGGTCAGCTAGAACCTTTGATGATTCCTGGTTGAAGGAACCTGTAATCTGAGCAGAACCTCCTGTGATAACCGCCTGTGTTGTAGGAGCGGTGATGACGTAGCCATCGATAGTCACTGCGAATCTGTTCTGCGGTTCAGTTAACGGGAAGAGTCTTTGGGTAACTTTGGCAAACTTGTCACTGCCATCTGCGTTGAAGTTTAGGTTTACAGCCCACTCGTTTGTAGCAACACCGTTTTGACCAGTGACTGTTCCAGCGTCGGCCCCAGCAAGATCGACACCGGTAATTTCAACAGGCCCAAGGATGTATTTTTCAGATAGATATCTATCGCAAGTCACAAGTGGCTTCTCAGCAGGATCTATCTGACCAGGTTCACGGAAAGATTTACTGCAATCTAGATTTTCGTATTCCTTTTGTATAGCTGCTGAGATTTGATTTAGGTCGCTAGGACTAGTTGGCTTGGCC
>JAPLAJ010000037.1 GCA_026393335.1 Rhodoluna sp.
GGAGCTTGACCTGCTGGGTAAGCGAATGCAGGAGCGATTGATCCAATCGCCATCGCAATTGCAGCGGTGTATGTTGCAAATATTCTTTTCATTGATTCTCGAACGTTCTTTCTTTTAAATGATTTCACCGGTCATGAATGAATCAGGTGATAGTTCCCGAAAGGGATAACTTCATTTTACTAAAAATTCTTCGGTCATCTAGGTCACTTTTGAAATAGATGCAAAAGTTTTCTGTTGTGTTTGACATTGAACTCTTGCAAGATTCGCATTTACGTATTTTTGCAATTGAAGATTTCGCTCGGCTAATTTAATGTAAGTTAAACCCAGCAGACAAATTTTGCTGTCCCCATTCCAAGAAACGGAGTGCATTTTCATTCTTCAAAGAAAAGAAACCCTCAGCGTATTTTCGGAGGAAGCATCTCTTTTAGCTTTCGTGGTTTTTACCTTAGATTGCAAATGCATCTGGTGAACTAAAACTCGGATAAACCAATAATTGAAGAAGTTAGGACTCAATTGCTGAATCTAAAAATAGGAGCGCCCTCGGCATGAATCGAACCTGCGACCAAGAGATTAGAAGGATTTCTGCAACCTTCTAGCAAATGCATTCTTGAGTTTAGGTCCTTTTGAAATAGTTAACTTAGTTTCAGTAAGCGCTAGTATCTTGCAACTAAGTTTCCTTTTATTAGCCTGTTCATTTCAATAAAGAGATTCTTCTGAGCCTCTGTTGATCCATGCACTACTACAATCCAGCCATCACCGTAAATCATGTACTTACCTAGATCTGGTGAATTCGACGCTGCCGATGACAAAATATCTCGAACCCCTCTGGTTTCAGATAACCATAATCCACTTGAATTCATTATCTCTGGACTACTTCCAGCTTTGTCTTCCGTCAGCTCACAGCCAGATTTCTGGGACCCAACCATGTCACCAATCGAATCAACGCAGAAGCCATTCTCATCAAGAATGAGAAGGTGTTCGAGAGATTCAATAGAACTCAATAGATTAGGCCCAGGTAAAGATTGATCTTCAACTCTCAAACAGTCAGCCCGTCTGGTTAGGCAATCTAAGATTTGACTTTCTGAGGCCAATAAGGCTTCTGAAGAAGAACTTAAATCATCGACAAAATTAGGGAACCAAACTTCCTCAGGAAGAGATGTCCTGCATTCATCAATAGAACCAATTAGAACTAACCCGAATTGAGCATAGGAACCTATGTATGTCCAGTTGTCAAAGTACGAGCCGCCGTCATTATCTACAGCGTCTTGAAAACTGTCGAAAACCCGAATGTTACAGTTTGGCTTGGAGAAAGAGGTGAAGTGATTTGTGTCTGAGTCTGACAACTCAGACCAACTAGCGTCGACTTGCTCTAAGGCTGCAAGCAGCTGATCTGAGGTTTGTTTAACTCCGCTGTAATTCGAAGATTTACCAGGCGGAGTTGGAATGCTAGTTGGGTTTAAACCCTCAGGTGTACTTGTGCAAGCTGTAAGCATCACAGTTAGCAACAAGCTGGAGATAGTAAAGAACTTTTTCATTGGATTCCAATTAACATTTTTCACTTTAGTGTCTATCAATACTTGGCAATCAAAGTGCCCTTGATTACCTTGTTCATCTCAATGAATGTTTGCTTGTGTGACTCGGTGGAATTGTACATAAACACGGCCCAACCATCTCCATAAATCATGTACTTGCCAAATCGTTGCTCTGAAGGCGAACTAGCTGCCATTCTCAAGATATCCAGATCCATGGAGACTTCGGAGATTAAATCTCCTTCTTGAACTCCAGGATTATCAGTTGAAGCCTCACAACTATTCAAGCCACCAGGTCCGCCGGAGAAATAAGGGTCAACACAAAAACCTGACTTAGCAAGTTCATCAAGCTCAGTAAGTGCCTTGTCGAAACTACTAGAACTTCTTTCGGGAAGATGGACCTCTCTATCTAAGAAGCAAGCACTGAGCCTTACGAGACAGTCATTTATGTTCTCTGAGCTAGCTGTTAGAGCCTTTGACTCCGAGAGCGAGTCTTTGAGGCCTGGGTAGCGAATGACTTTGGAGGTTGTTTCGACGCAGTTAGATCTGTCTACTAGAAGAATCCCCAGTTGGCCAAAAAAACCGAGTGTGGTCCAAGAATCACCATAAGCCCCTTGGTCATTATCAACCGCATCTTGGAAGGTTGGGTAGGTGTAAACCAAACAACCATTTTTAGATCGAATCGACATTTCGGCACCATCAAGTTTGTCTTTGTCTGAGGTGTTTTCGACCCATTTTGATGCCATATCACCTTGAATCAAAGCAGCGAGTAAATCGCCATATGACTTCTTCTCACCCTCGTAGGCCACTGGAGTTGGTGAAGAAGTTGGAATTACAACCGAGTCGCTGTTGTCAGTTGATTGGGTTGGCGAAGGTGTTGTGGATTCCTTAGGCAATCCACTGTTTTCGCTTCCAGAGCAAGCGCTCAAGAATAGAACAGCAGTAAGTGTGCAGGCGACAAATAAGTGTTTGATTTTCAAGTGAATTCCCCAATCCCATTTCCCAACGGAAATGAGCGCCCTCGGCAGGAATCGAACCTGCGACCAAGAGATTAGAAGGCTCTTTGCAAGAGTCCTTAAACCCTTGTTATTTCAAGCATATCTTTAGTTATCTATTTTGTCGTGCACTCTACGTGCATTACCTAAGTTATTTCTTAGCTAGATGTCTGTAATTTCCGTGGATTTCTCAAAAAGAATAGCCAAATCCGATGCTTCGTCTATTGTTCCTGAAAGCCCGAAAACAGAACGAACTCTTTTATCATTTTCTGCGTGGCTTTTGATCAGTTCTTTTGGCATGGTTGCTCGGTTGTACAAATCGGCTAAGGATGAATCCGGGTAAACATTTCTTGCTTGATTAATTAATTCCGCACTTTCTCGGAGTAACTGAGTCTGTTTATCTGTTAGTTCGGGGAACGGGAAGTTGTTGTAGACAATCTCAGCAGACATTCGTAACCTACTCTCAAGGCGACCTCCCACTGTTCTCAACCACAGATTGAAAAGACTGGAGTTTAAGAAAGCGAAGAATTCCAAACTCAGGTTAGGTATTGTCAAGAGAGCATTTGTCGGGACCACCTCTTTTGGGAATATTTTCATTGGCACGTAGTCCCTATTTTCAGAAGAAACAATTGGAACTGCCAAATAATCCCCAGTCTGCTCCCTAACCTCTTGAAATAGATGTGGAGTCTTTGAAAGCTCTAGCGTTGCTTTACGCTTGCTTTCTGACCTCAGCTTCTTCACCATGGCTACACGTTCCATAATGAACTCTGAACTTCTAAGGTCTGCTGGCGTTGCATCCACTAGCCAAAGGCAGAAGCGTTTTTTATTGTTTATCATCTCAGAAGCACCAATTAGTGGGCGGATAAATCTAAGCGCTGGGTCATTATTATCGATCAGTTTTTCTAAATCTTCTTCATAAATATTGGCAAGGTAGCCGAATTCATTTGGCATGTTTCCGTATTTCATAGGAGGTGTTGCGTTAGACAATGGTTTTGGTCTGCTGGCTACGACTAGAGAATTACCTGGACTCAGATACGGATTGATTGAATCGACATTTATCTTGTTAGGTATGCCTTGGGGGGTTTCGTAGCTCCAGATTGCCCTTTTGCTAGACCTTTTTGTTGATGAAAACCCAATGATTACACAATGAACTCCAGCTTTTCCAGCAGCATCGCTTGTCCAAGCGAATGACCTATGGGCAAAGTCAATTTTGCAGCCAGTGGAAAACATCGCTTTCCATAGGACCGCAGGTTGTTCGCCTTGAGAGATGCTATTTGTTGATACAAATCCAACTCTGGCAAGAGTGCCTTCTACTAGCCTGGCTGCCTTGATGTACCAATTCGCAACATAATCTAGCGAAGCGCTACCCTTCGTACCTTGCCATATTGCTTCCGAGTCTGATCGCTGTTCATCCGACTGCCAGTTAGAACCCAAAAATGGCGGATTTCCTACGATTATTGTGGTGTCTGTAATTGGACACAACTCAGACCAATCGATTTGCAAGGCATTGCCAAGAGTGATGTTGGCTGAATGGCTAAGAGGGAACCTGTTTGCAGCCACACCAAGCACTTCTTCTAGTTTCATGTTTTCTTGGTGGTCTGTCAAATAGATAGCAACTTTGGCAATCTGAGAAGACCATTCAACGTATTCAATCCCATGCAGTTGCTCAAGCTTGACATGGATATCATCAGTTACGTCAAAAAGCGAAGTCTGACCAGCAGTGCCGTCAAGTTGTTTTATACGAACAATGATTTCAAGCTCTAATTGTCTAAGACGTTTGTATGTTGTGATCAAGAAGTTTCCACAGCCACAAGCAGGGTCAAGAATTTGGTAGGTGCCGAGTTCTCGTTGCAGTTCTTTTAACTTGCTGGAGTTATCCCAGGCTTTTTCAAGTTTTTCGTGAAGTTCATCTATAAAAAGAGGACCTATGGTCTTATCGATGTTTTCTTCTGTGGTGTAATGCTCTCCATTAGCTCCTCTCTCAGCTTTGCTCTTGATATCCTGAAAAAGAGCACCAAAGATAGTTGGGTTAATAGTTGACCAGTCATAGTTACAGGCGTTGATTAGAGCCTGCCGCATTGGATTGTTGAAACTAATAGTGTCTAGGCGTTCGCTAAAGATCCCGCCATTCACATATGGAAAGTCAGCTAAGAAAGGGTCTTGAGGACCTCTACGTTGATCCTTAGGGGTATCTAGGAGTGTGAATAGA
>JAPLAJ010000099.1 GCA_026393335.1 Rhodoluna sp.
TAGTCAAAGACCTTTACTCGAGTTATAAAGATCTGCCACTAACTTTGTATCAAATTCAAAACAAGTATCGTGACGAGGCAAGACCAAGAGCTGGACTACTTCGTGGTCGTGAGTTTGTAATGAAAGATGCTTATTCATTCGATGTTTCGGATGAAGGACTTGTTGCTTCCTACCAAGCTCAAAGAGATGCTTACGAGAGAATCTTTATTCGTTTAGGAATTGAATATGTAATTGTTCGTGCAGATGCCGGCGCTATGGGTGGCTCTGCATCAGAAGAATTTTTATCTCCTTCACCAATTGGTGAAGACACATTCGTGAGATCAGCTGGAGGTTATGCAGCTAACGTTGAGGCTGTTACTATTTCAGCTCCTGCAGGTTTAAGCATTGAAGGTTTAGCTAAAGCTGAAATACATTCCACGCCTGGGGCAACATCAATCAACTCTGTTGTTGCATTCGCAAACGACTCTCTTGGGATGAAAGAAGTTACTGCAGCATCAACACTGAAGCACATCGTGCTGGCATTGACAGATATCAAACACAAGCGTTCGTTAGTAGTAGTTGGCATACCCGGCGATCGTGAATTGGAAATGAAGCGGGCTGAGATTGCTTTTGCAGGATACGAAGTTGAAACTGCTAATGATGAAGATTTTGAAAAACATCCTGAACTAGTAAAAGGCTTTATGGGACCAGTGAAAAATGGTTCGCAATTCTTAGGTGAGAAAGCAGAATCAAAGATTAGGTACCTCTTGGACCCTCGGGTTGTTGCAGGCACCTCTTGGATTGCTGGCTCAAACGAAAGAGACAAGCACACTTTCAATTTAGTTATGGGTAGAGACTTCACTGCAGATGGCGTTGCTGACCTAGCTGAAATTAGAGCAGGCGATCCAGCACCTGATGGCAGTGGACCTTTGGAATTGGCTAGAGGAATTGAAATTGGTCACGTTTTCCAGCTAGGTAGAAAATATGCTGAAGCATTGGATCTGAAGGTTCTCGATGAGAACGGCAAGCTAGTGACCGTAACCATGGGTTCTTATGGAATCGGTGTGACAAGGATTATTGCCGTTCTGGCTGAAGCCAATAATGATGAAAAAGGTCTGATTTGGCCTAGCTCTGTTTCTCCAGTCGATATTCATGTTGTGGCAGCCGGTAAAGACGATGTTATTTATGAAACTGCAGCCAGACTGGCTCAAGAACTAGAGGCTAAAGGTAAGTCAGTACTTCTTGATGACAGGCTAAAAGTAAGCCCAGGGGTAAAGTTCAGTGACGCTGAACTACTGGGAATTCCACAAATCGTGATTGTTGGTCGGGGACTGGAAAACGGAGAGGTTGACCTTTGGGATAGACGCTCTGGCGACCGACGCTCAGTCAATGTAGAATTGGCAGTAACCGAGCTCACCTAGCTAAAAACTTTGTGGCTCGCATAACTTACTAGCGGCCAGGAGGCGTTTCATGGACATCGATTTAGGTGCTCTTCGACTTGTAGAAAGAGATCGAGAAATTCCTTTCAACGAACTCGTTGAAATTATTGAAGCCGCAGTTGAAGCCGCCTATCACAAGAGCGTTGGTAACAGCGATCCAGCTCGTGCTGTCCTTGATCAAAAAACAGGCAAAATCGTCATCATGGTGCCCGACACCGAAGAACGAGATGATGCAGGGGACTTGATTATCACTCTTCCTGATGGTTCTAAGGTTCCAGAAGTAGATAAGACGCCTGAAAATTTTGGTCGAATTGCTGCTAACGCAGCTAAGCAGGTTATTGCCCAACGCATCAGGGGAATCTCTGATGAAGGCCTATACGGTGAATTCAAAGCCAAGGTTGAGGACATTGTTGCCGGTGAAATCCAGCAGGGACCTCGTTCATACATGGTTTATGTCAAACTTGGCGATGCTGAAGCGATCATGCCTCCTGAAGAGCAAGTACCTGGTGAAGATTACTCTCATGGCAAGAGAATGCGTTTTTATGTTACCAAAGTTGATAAAAACGTCAGAGGCCAAGTTCAAATCAACGTTTCTAGAACTCACCCAAGCCTTGTCAGAAAGCTTTTTGCCCTTGAGGTCCCTGAAATTGCAAGTGGACAGGTTGAAATTGTCCAGGTTGCTAGAGAAGCAGGCCACCGAACCAAAATTGCAGTTAGAACATCTGTTGCGGGACTGAATGCTAAAGGTGCTTGTATTGGTGAACTAGGTCAAAGAGTTAGAGCAGTAACAGCAGAGTTGAACGATGAGAAGATCGACATCGTTGATTATTCAGACGATATTGCTAAGTTTGTGGCTCAAGCGCTATCTCCAGCCAAGGTTTCAGCAGCATTCGTAGTTAACGATGGCACAGCAGCTAGGGGAGAACACCCTAAGGTTCGCGTGCTAGTTCCTGAGTACCAGTTATCTCTAGCTATTGGTAAAGAAGGCCAGAATTCACGCCTAGCCAGCAAGCTAACTGGGGCCAAGATCGACATCATGGCTGATGATTTAGAGGACGAGGAATAAAGATCCGCCTCAGCCTGTTACCTTAAAGGCTAGAGCTTAAGCGAATGCAGGCATTAGAATGTATCCAGTTAGAACTTGCGTTGGCTGTCGCCAGCGTGGCAACCGATCAGATTTGGTTCGGATAGCCAATTTTCAGGGAAACCTGAGTGTTGATTCCGATAAGAAACTGCCCGGTCGTGGCTCTTGGCTGCACAAGAAAACGAAATGCCTCGAAACTGCGGTTGAGAGAAAAGCCTTTGGGCGAGCATTCCGCGGGAAAGCTGACCTTGAGCAAGTAACTGATTTAGTCAAACAAATAGAACAGGCCGAAATGATGTTAGAGAACTAATGAGCACCTCGAAATGAGTTCCTCAAAGCTTTAAGCCTGCCCTGACTGGGGTGGGTCCCAGACAGGAGATATAAAGTGGCGCTACCACGCGTGTACGACATTGCCAAAGAGCTCGGTATTGAAACTGCCGAGGCACTGGCCAAATTAAACGAACTAGGCGAATACGTCAAGAGCGGTTCGTCAACTATTGCCCCTCCGGTGGCAAACAAACTTAGAGCGGCATACCCGAACGCTAAGCCGAAGGAAGAAGCCCCTAAGGTTGAGAAAGCTCCAGCTAAGCCAAAAGCCACTAAGGCTTCTGCTAAATCTGCTGAGGTTACTGAAGAAGTTAAGCCTTCTGATCCAGAAGCACCCGCCGAGGCAGCAACTCCTGTAGCTCCGGTAGCTCCAACACCAGGTATCCCTCGTCCAGGAAACAATCCTTTTGCTGCAGCACAGGGCATGGGTATTCCTCGTCCGATGGCAAGACCGGGTAACAATCCTTTTGCATCTAACCAAGGTATGACAAGACCTGGTCAAGCCAACCGACCTGGTGGACCGCGTCCAGCCGGTGCAAGTGGCCCTTCTCGTCCAGGTGGAGCTCCAAGACCAGCTGGTGCTGGTGGAACTTCTCGCCCAGGTGGATTTACTCCACGTCCAGGTGCAGGTGCTCCTGGTGGTGCTCCAGGTGGAGCTCCTGCTTTTGGTGCTCCTGGTGGTCGTCCAGGTGCTGGTGGTCGCGGTCGCGGTGGTGGCGCAGCTGGTGCTTTTGGTAAAGGTGGATCTAGAAGTTCATCTAAGGCTAGAAAGTCGAAGAGAGTAAAGAGAGAAGAATTCGAACAGCGTTCAGCTCCAAGCCTTGGTGGTGCAGTTGTTCCACGCGGTGATGGCACCACGGTAGTTCGCCTGCGCAGAGGTTCTTCTATTCAGGACTTTGCGGACAAGATTGATGCCAATGCAGGTCAGCTGATCACGGTGCTATTCCACCTAGGTCAGATGGCAACAGCAACCGCATCTTTGGATGAAGAGACATTCCAGATTCTTGGCGAAGAGCTTGGTTACAAGCTTGAAGTTGTTTCAGCAGAAGATGAAGAGCGTGAACTATTCGATTCATTCGGCCTTGATATTTCAACTGAGTTTGAAGAAGACGAAGATGACATGGAATACCGTGCACCGGTTGTCACAGTTATGGGTCACGTTGATCACGGTAAGACTCGCTTGCTTGACAAGATTCGTAACGCGAATGTTCAAGGTGGTGAAGCTGGTGGTATTACCCAGCACATCGGTGCTTACCAGATCCATAGCATGCACGAAGGTATCGACAGAGCCATTACTTTCATTGATACTCCAGGTCACGAGGCTTTCACAGCTATGCGTGCTCGTGGTGCTCAAGTAACAGATATTGCAATCTTGGTTGTTGCAGCTGATGACGGTGTTATGCCTCAGACAGTTGAAGCACTGAACCACGCACAATCAGCAGGGGTGCCAATTGTTGTTGCTGTGAACAAGGTTGATAAAGAGGGAGCTAACCCGGCCAAGATACGTCAACAGCTAACTGAGTTCAACCTTGTTGCTGAAGAGTATGGTGGCGATGTTATGTTCGTCGATGTTTCTGCACTTACCGGTGCTGGAATTGAAAACCTTCTTGATGCAGTTCTTCTAACCGCTGATGCTGCTCTGGATCTTCGTGCGAACCCTAACCGTGATGCACGTGGTGTTGCTATTGAAGCGAACCTTGATAAGGGTCGTGGATCTGTGGCAACAGTGCTAATTCAGTCTGGAACACTAAGTGTTGGAGATTCGATTGTTGCAGGTGCAGCTCACGGTCGTGTTCGTGCGATGTTCAACGAGAACGGTGAAGCAGTTGAGTCGGCAGGCCCATCAAGACCTGTTCAGGTTCTAGGACTACAGTCAGTTCCTCGTGCCGGTGACACATTTGTTGTTACTGAAGATGAACGTCAGGCAAGACAGATTGCTGAAAAGCGTGAAGCTGCCGATAGAAATGCTCTACTTGCTAAGACTCGTAAGAGAGTTAGCCTGGAAGACTTCACCAAGGCATTTGAAGAAGGCAAGGTTGAATCACTCAACTTGGTTATCAAGGGTGACGTATCTGGTGCTGTTGAAGCTCTTGAAGATGCACTTCTCAAGATTGAAGTTGATGACTCAGTTGCTCTTCGCATCATCCACCGCGGTGTTGGTGCTGTAACTGAGAGCGATGTGAACCTGGCAACAGTTGATAACGCGATCATTATTGGATTCAACGTGAAGCCTGATAACAAGGCGAAGGAACGTGCTGACCGTGAAGGTGTTGACGTTCGTTTCTACTCAGTTATCTATGCTGCCCTTGATGACATTGAGAAATCACTCAAGGGAATGCTTAAGCCTGAATACGAAGAAGCAGCCCTTGGTTCAGCTGAAGTTCGAGAGATCTTCAAGTCTTCAAAGGTTGGCACAATCGCAGGTTCTATCGTTCGCTCAGGTTCAATCAAGAGAAACAGCCTTGCTCGTATCTCTCGTGATGGCAAGATGCTTGCTGAGAACCTCAAGATTGACTCTCTAAAGAGATTCAAGGACGATGCAACCGAAGTAAAGACTGACTTTGAGTGTGGTATCGGATTGCAAGGATTCAACGAAATTTTGGTAGGCGACATTATTGAAACCTACGAAATGCGTGAGAAGCCGAGGGTCTAATGGTTGATGCAGCTAGAGCAAGAAGACTGGCTGAACGAATCAAGGTACTTACTGCTGGAGCATTAGAGAAGGTAGTTAAAGACCCTGATTTGGGCTTTGTAACTATCACTGATGTTCGAGTCACCCCAGATCTTTCACATGCTCGTATTTATTACACCGTCTTTGGTGACAAGGACCAGCAGAAGATGAGTAGTGAAGTTATTGAGCGTCACCGTGGCAAAATCCGTGGTGAGGTAGGCCATCAACTCTCTATTCGTCTTACTCCAACCATCGAGTTCATCTCTGATGATGTGCCTGAAAGCGCAGCTGCGATGAATGATCTGTTAGCTCAAGCTAGAGCTAGAGACAATGAGCTCAAAAAGATTGCTAAGGACTCTGAGTTTGCGGCGGGGGAGAACCCTTATAAAGAGCCAAAAGTTATCGATAAAGAAGAGAAAGACTAACTTTTGGCTACTCCTGGGTTGTTGCTGGTAGATAAGCCTGCCGGAATGACCAGCCATGATGTTGTTTCTAAAGTTAGAAAACTTGCTGGTACCAGAAAAGTCGGCCATGCGGGAACTTTAGATCCAATGGCCACAGGTCTTCTAGTTCTAGGAATCGAATCGGCAACCAAGCTTCTAACCTTCATAGTTGGAGCAGATAAGACCTACGAAGCCACAATTCGTTTAGGCGCATCAACCATCACTGATGATCGAGAAGGTGAAATTCTCAATGAAGCAACTGCAACTCAAATATCTCAAGTAACAGATGAGCAAATAATTGCTGAGTTATCAAAACTCAGGGGAGTTATCCAACAGGTTCCTTCAGCTGTTTCAGCTATCAAAGTAAATGGTGAAAAAGCATATGACCGAGTTCGGGCTGGAGAAGTTTTCGAACTCAAATCTAGAGAAGTAACTATTTCAAAGCTTGAGCTTGTTGGAAATCTTCGAAGAAGTGAAAACTTTATTGACCTCGATGTAATTGTTGATTGCTCTAGTGGCACATACATCAGAGCCATTGCTAGAGATATTGGTAATGCTTTAGGGATTGGGGGACACCTTACTGAGCTTCGAAGAACAAGAATCGGAAGTTTTGCTGTCGAGAATGCAATGACTCTTGAAGGTTTCGAAGGGAAACTTGCTATCTTGAAATCAGTGGATGCAGCCAGAGGTATTTTGCCAGCGATGGAAATTGATGCAGAGCAAACTCTGTTTATTCGTCAGGGTAAGAAAATATCCGGTGAGATTACAGGTAACACAGCGCTTATCTTTGCTAACACCTTGGTTGCGATTGCAGAACCAGCAGGTCCAGCCAGTATTAAGTCAGTTGTTGTTTTCAACGATGAGGATCTAAATGTTTGAGTGGGCCTATCAGCTTCAAGCTATCTTTGCGGCTTTGGTCGGAGTCTTTGCAGTAGGTCTTGGAATCATGAAGAGACCGCCGTCTTGGTGGAGTGTTGGTTCACTAGCTGTAGTTGAGGGTTTATTGCTAGTTCAGTTGGCTGTCTCGATTGCCCTTGTGGCAACGGGCAAGCAGGCAGTGGGCGACACAGTTGAATTCTTTGGCTATTTGATTACTGCTCTTATCGTGCCTCCGGCTGCCGTAGCCTGGGCAATCCTCGAGAGAACTAGGTGGTCAACCCTAGTTCTAGGGGTTGCTGGCTTCACGGTGGCTGTAATGCTGGTGCGGATGTGGCAGATCTGGTCTGGAATTAGGTTTAGTTTCTGAACTTGTTAACCTGCCGTTAACCATTTTTCTAACTGGTTGTAAGGCTTAAACACCAAACTTGGTCTTATGAGCCAAACCCCTGTGACCCCGCCTGCCCAAGTAAGGCGCAAGCTGGTCATTAAGCCTCTGAGCAAGGGCGATAAATGGTTCTTTAGGTCAACTTCAATTGCTGCTCACTTCGCATTTGTGCTTGTAGCCCTTATTCTTGGCTTCCTGTTATGGAAGTCTTGGCCAGTAATTCAAGGGCAGGGTTTTGACTTTGTTTTCGGATCGACCTGGGATGCTGACTCAGATCCGATGGTGCTCCAACTAGGGCCAATGCTCTGGGGTTCATTACTTATTGCAATCGTTGGAATTATCATCGCTACGCCAATGGCCTTATCGATGGCCTATCTAATTGTTTTTATGTTGCCAAATCGTTTGGCAAGGATTGCAACAACTCTGGTTGACCTTCTAGCTGCCTTACCTTCTGTTGTTCTAGGCCTCTGGGGTCTTTTAGTTTTCACTCCTGTGGCATCGCACTGGGCTGAAGTTTTGAACTCATACCTCGGCTGGATTCCAATTTTTGGTGTCGCTGATGCTGAAAACGGATTCATGCGTTCGCCATTTATTGCAGGCTGGATTGTTGCGGTAATGATTGTTCCAATCATCACCTCTGTAACCAGAGAAATCTTTAGCCAGCTGGATCGAGATCTAATCAACGGAGCTCTTGCTCTAGGTGGTAGCCGACTTTCAACGTTCAGGCGTGTAATCATGCCAACTTCCTCAGGTGGTGTGATTGGTGGTGTTCTTTTAGGTCTAGGCCGAGCTATCGGTGAGACTGTAGCAATCTTCTACGTACTGAACCTAAGTTTCGACATCAACTGGGGAGCACTACTTGAGCCTCAGGGAGGAGCAGTTGCTTCTTGGATTCTTGCTCGCTTTGGTGAAGCTAACGGTGCAGAA
>JAPLAJ010000014.1 GCA_026393335.1 Rhodoluna sp.
AGAATAAGAACTCGTCCAGTGTCGACGTTCTGAACAATCGCTGGAATCATCTCGTGCTTATCAAAATCGGGTTTTAACATTGGCTACAGTCTAACTTTCACACCCTGGTTATGCAGGGCTGTCTTAACCTCAGCAATAGTAAGGACTCCAGAGTGAAACACTGAGGCCGCTAGAACTGCATTAGCACCTGCTTGAACGGCAGGTAAGAAGTCTTGAGCAGTGCCAGCTCCGCCACTGGCTATAAGTGGCAATGTGCTGGCTGCACGGACAGCCTGAATCAGCTTGGTATTGAAACCTGCCTTGGTTCCATCGGCATCCACGCTATTGATCAGCAACTCGCCAATACCTCGGTGTTGATTTGCTCTAACCCAGGCGATGGCATCTGTATCAGTTTGTCTAGTGCCACCGTGAGTGGTTAGCAGATAACCCGAAGGACTGCTTTGACTCTCAATGATATCTAGGGACACGACGACTATTTGATCGCCATACTTTCCAGAAATCTCATCGATTAGACCAGGGTTGGAAACTGCAGCAGAGCCGATGCTTACTTTGTCAGCTCCAGCATCTAAGTAGCTGGCAACATCCTCGAGCTTAGAAATACCGCCACCTACCGTCAGTGGAATAAAGATACTTGCAGCTGTTCTCTTGATCACATCAAGCATTGCTTGACGACCTTCAAGACTTGCCGAGACATCTAAGAAAGTAATTTCATCCGCGCCTGCTTCGTAATAACTGGTTGCTAGTTCAACTGGATCTCCGATGTCCGCAAGGCCCTTGAACTGAACACCCTTTACGACTCTCCCATCCTTAACGTCGAGACAGGGAATAATGCGAATAGAAAGTGTCATCTTAGATTCGTGCAGCGTGAATGGCACTAACAAGAATCGCTCTTGCCCCAAGTTCGTAAAGCTCGTCCATCTTCAAGTTAGTTTCACTGCTGAGGACAAGCGCTCTGACAGCAACCCAGTTTGGATCTTTAGTAGGAGAAATGGTTGGTGACTCAATTCCAGGAGTAATTGCTGATGCTTTCTCTACCAGTGCTGTTGGACAGTCATAGTCGAAGATCACGTATTCGCGAGCAACAATCACACCGTTGAGTCTGCGAAGTAGTGCTGCATGCTTATCTGAACTAGAAGAATTAGCAATTAGATAAGCAGAAGATTCGAGAATCACTTGACCAAATGGTTCCAAACCTGCTTGTCTAAGGGTGTTGCCGGTTGAAACAACATCCGCAATCAGATCTGCTACCCCTAAACTAACTGCAGTTTCAACTGCACCATCAAGTGCGATTACCTCAGCTTTGATTCCTTTTTCCGATAAGTAGTCCTCGACAATGTTCTTGTATGCAGTCGCGACTCTCTTCCCATTGATTTGCTCAATGGATTGAAACTCTCCAATAACACCTGCAAAAGTGAAAGTAGATTGACCGAAGTTCAAGTCAGCTACTCGAACTGCCTTAGATCTGCTATCCATAAGCAGGTCCAAGCCTGTGATTCCAATGTCTAGAGCACCTGTGCCAACATAAGTGGCTATGTCTCTTGGTCTTAGGTAGAAAAATTCGATGTTGTTTCGAGTATCTACTACGCGTAGTGTTTTTGTGTCCTTGCGAACGGCATAGCCAGCTTCAGCCAACATCGCCGTGGCAAAGTCAGCAAGAATGCCCTTATTAGGCACAGCAACTCTAAGCATGTTCATTAGTAACGCTCCTCAAGATCTTGAATAGTCAAACCCTTTGCCACCATCAAAACTTGTAGGTGATAAATAAGTTGACTTATTTCTAGAGCAAGGTCGTCTTTGGTTTCATGCTCTGCGGCCATCCAAACTTCTGCGGCTTCTTCAACAATCTTCTTTCCGATGGCATGGACGCCCTGGTCTAACAAGTCCTTAGTGTTTGATGCTAGGTCTTGCGACTGTGCTTTGAGCTGTAGTTCATTGAAAAGAGATTCGAAGGTCTTCATTAAGTTATTTTACAGTTGAAACAACTAGTTATGCGAGGCGGCTTGAGCGGTTTCCCTCAATTGTGTAATCATCCCTTGTCTGTCGGGGCTGCCGAATACTGAACTACCAGCTACGAATGTGTCTGCTCCAGCAGCAGCGGCTGCGCCAATAGTCGCTAAGTCAATTCCACCATCTACTTGCAACCATGTATCAAGACCCAGAACGCTAATCAATCTTCTAGTATCGGAAATCTTGTCAATGGATCCCTGAATAAATGATTGTCCCCCGAACCCTGGTTCAACAGACATGATCAAAACTTGGTCGAAATGAGTTACTAGGTCTTCTAACACAGCTACTGGAGTGTTTGGCTTAATAGAAACGCCGACCCTGGATCCTGTAGCCCTAACAGCCTTTGAGATTGCTACGGCGTCTTTGCAGGCTTCATAGTGAACTGTTACAGAAAATACGCCTAGTTCTGCATACTTTACGGCCCAGTGGTCTGGATTTTCAATCATTAGATGAACATCTAGGGGTAACGAAGTTATCTCCTGCATCCGCTTGACCACGCCTGAACCGAAGGTCATGTTTGGAACAAAATGGCCATCCATAACGTCCACGTGTATTCCATCTGCCGATGAGATGGTTGCGAAATCTCTTTCAATGTTCACGAAATCGGCACTCAGGATGCTTGGCTGGATTCTAATGCTCATAAATAAACCCTATAACCGCTCTAGTCCTTAGTCAGCATGGCCATGAACATGCAGTCCGTGTTGTCTCGATTTGTATAAAGCTGGACTGTCTTTCTATTTGAAGGCAGTGCCCCACCCATCAGAGATTTGTTGAGGCTGGCTGTCAGATCTAGCACTTTGAGACCAAGTGTTCGCTGTGCCTTGTCTACAATGGCAACTGTTTCGGACAGATGTGGAGAACAAGTAACATACAAAAGCAAGCCACCAGGTTTTAGAGCTTTGCTGGCGCTTTCTAGTAACTCAAACTGCAGCTGCGTTAAAGTCTTGAGATCCTCTGAAGATTTACGCCATCTGGCTTCTGGTCGTCTTCTTAGAGCTCCTAGTCCACTACAAGGCGCATCAACAATAATTCGGTCGTATGAGTTTGGAGACTCGGTTCCAATCTGGCGACCATCTTCTATAGTGACTGAAACATTGTGAAACGGCTTTAGCGCATTAGAAACAAGTTTGGAGCGATGCTCTTGAACCTCATTAGCAACCAATGTTGCACCAGACTTGTCCGCAAGGGCTGCAAGAAGCGCAGCTTTACCGCCGGGACCTGCGCACATATCAAGCCACTTCTCGCCCCGTTCTTTAGCCTTGAAACCTACAAGAGCAAGAGCTGCAATTTGAGAACCTTCATCCTGCACTCTTGCGGTTCCAACACGAACCTCTGTTATCTCCCCTGGGTTTCCGGACTCGATAGAGAACCCATAAGGACTAAATCGATTAGGCATAGCGCCACTAAAGTCAAAGTCAGAAACTTCCGACAAACCAGGCAAAGCAACAAGATTCACAAAAGCTGGATGATTGTTTGTAGCTAGTAGATGTTCTATCTCATCGGCTAGCCCATCTGCGGTTAGAGCCTGTGTGAGAGCTCGCACAATCCACTGAGGATGGCTGTATTGAATTGATAAGAATTCAGTCTTTGAAGTCGCTTTTTGTTCTGCGATGTCTATCCATTGGTCCCAAGTTTTTCCGCTCACTCGGCGAAGTACTCCATTAGCAAAACCAACAGCCTTCTCCCCGACAACTGATCGAATCAAGTTAACCGTCTCGTTGATTGCCGCGTGTGGAGGGATTCTCATCTTGAGTAGTTGGTGACTACCCATTCTCAAAGCGTTTAGAACGACAGCGTCAATCTCTCCAACTGGTCTGGAGCTAACTTCGTTGAGTATGAAATCATAGGTCAACTGCCATCTAATTGTTGAAAATGCTAGCTCATGAGCCAGAGCAGAGTCCCTAGTGTTTAGTTTTGCCTCTTCAAGAAGGTTTGGCATTACTAGGTTCGCGTAGCTGTCCTCAAAAGTAACTTTGTTTAGAAGATCTAGTGCAACGCTTCTGGCTGAAATAGGTGTCCTCATTTGAGTGTGACCGCGCCGGTTTGTCCATTAAGCCAATCTCTAGCGCTCATCGCATTTCGGGAAGCAGGCTGCACTTCAAGTAGTTCCAATGAAGTGCTATTGCCACAGACAACGATGACCTTATCGCTTACTAGTGATACCTCACCTATTTCGCCAACAGAGACGTGGCCAGCAAGATCCCTAGCCCTCAAGACTCGCATAGGTTCATCGTTGAAAACGCACCAAGACATAGGTTCAGGATTCATCGCCCTAACAAGATTAGAAATTTTCAACGCTTCAGATGAAAAATTAATCTTCGCTTCTTCTCTTGAAGTCTTAGGAGCTAGAGTGGTGTCTCCAACTTGGTTGGTCAAATCGTGTGAGCTTGCATAAATCTTTGGAAGCTCAGCGTTGAGCAAGGTTATCGCCAGTTGTGATAGCCTAGCCAGCAGTTCACCTGCGTTCTCATCTGGTTGTATGAGCGTTGGAACAGTTGAAACAATTGGACCAGTATCAAGCCCTGTGTCGATCCTAAAAAGAGTTACACCTGTTTCTATATCACCTTGTTGCAGTGCGCGTTGGACAGGAGCAGCTCCTCGCCACCTAGGCAATATGCTGAAGTGAACATTGAACCAGCCCCCTGGAATAGAGCGCAGAGCATCCTCACGCAAGATAACGCCATAGGCCACAACAATTGCTAAATCAACTTTATTCAAAGCTATTTCGTCAAGAACATGTTGATCCACTTTGTTGGCTTTAATGAGATTTATACCCCGTGCTAAAGCTAACTCGGCTACAGGAGATGGAGTCAGAACCTTTTTCCTACCTGATGGTGAATCTTCACGAGTTAGAACGGCTACAACTTCATGACCTGATGTCAATAGACCTTCAAGTACTGTTGCTGCGGATGCAGGTGTACCTGCGAATAGGATTCTCATTGATTCTTAGATTACTTTGCTGTCATCCATGTTGATGCGATAAACGCGTTCGCCAGGCTTCTTTGTCTTACTTGACTTGGTAAGTTCCTGAGTTGTTTTACTCAGGAGTTCGGCAATTTCCATGCCGTAACTGTATGGGTAATCCAGTACCAAGAGATTAGGTTGCTCAACCTTCAGAGTTCTCACTCTGTCTTTCGGCAGCAAACCTTCCAATTGGGATAAGAGCCTGGAGTGATCTGAAGAATTGGAGCTAGAGACAGATGCGACTCTCGTTTGCGGTGGAAGGGCTAGGTCCACCCGATCTGCATAATCATCTCGGATCGCCCTATAGAAATCTAGAGTTAGCATTCTCTCCGCTAAGGACTCTCTAAGTCCAACAAAGATAATCTTTGCTGAAGTTTTCGCCAAGGAAATCGCATTTGCCCATTTACCAATGCTTTGCTCTGCAGCTCTGAGCCTTGGTGCACCGATCATCCTCGACGCATCGGCGATGAGCACTATAGAGTAGCCACCATCAATTTCTGGTTCTGAACCAGGGGTAGCAACAACTAAAAGTGATTGACCAGACACTTTTGTTAACCGATTCTCACCGTTTGAACGCAATACGGTTGCCTCGGGAAAGCTTCGTTCCATCTGTGAAGCGATAGCCGAAGCACCAAGCACTGTTGGTCGGGTAGCAGTCTTTCCGCAAATACATGCAGGCAGTTCCATGTTTGCTTTGCAGGAACGACACCTGAACTTGCCTAAGGGGTCGACCCAGATTGAAGAAGAGCAAATCGAACAGACTCTCTGCTCCTTGCAGGAGATGCAAACAAGAGAGCTTGCCCAACCCGCAGTGGCGATTTGTATAAGAACGGAATCGCCAGCTTTGAGAGTATTGCTTGCCAATGCGAAAGAATTCGCGTCTAGCCGGTCGCTTAGATCAGTAACGCTAGCGTGAGGAATATCGCCAACGGCTTGCAGTGGAACAAGGTGACCCATGTCAATTAGTCGAATAACTTCTGTTGATGGTGCATGTGAAGCTATTACTATCTTGGATTGTTCAAGTTCTGCTCTTTGTAATAGAACCTCTCTAGATTGCCAATAAGGCGCAGACTGTTCTATGTGCGACTCATCACCATCGTCCCAAAGCATCAAGAGCCCAAGATTCTTGGCAGGAGCGAAGCAAGCACTTCGAAGCCCATAATTAATCGCCACATTAGAACAAGCGAGAAGATGGTTCAGATGTCTCTGCGAGCCGGTGTCAGAGCTTGAGTGGCGATAAGCAATTTGCGAGATGTCTAATTCTGCTAACGCTGCTTCGAATCTTGCTAGTTCAGCAAAGTCTGGTAGCACCACTAGCGAGCTCTTACCCTGTAGATACTCTTTCAGTGCCGCTAGTGCGAAATCTATTGCCCAGCTCGATCTGTCACTGACATTTCCTAACAGCTTGGGCGTGAAGTAGGTGCGCGGGTGCTCCTGTAAATGAATAACTAGCCTGTTGTCTTTGACTAAGTCTGTGTGATTTGGAACTTCCTGTGTGCCAGACACAAAATTCTTCTCGACTCTTACATACCTCTTGGGTATCGCTGTTGAGAGTAACTCTCCTACTGTTCCAGCCTGTCTTGCAGCTACTGCTTTACATAGTGCTAGTTGTTGCGGTGTCACAACTGAGGTTATCGACGCGAGAGAGAGAATAGAGAGAAGTTTCTCACGGGGATTATCTTCTTGATTGATTGCGCAAACAACACCGGTCTTCTCTTTAGCACCAGATCCGAAGGGAACATTTACCTGGTAACCCAGCTGTAGTTGGTCTGCGAATTTTGCTGGCACAAGATAATCAAATTCTTTGTCCAACTGTGGCAGAGCGGAAATAAAACGAATCTTTGCTACCAGTGGCATTACATACCTACGGCAGTTAGCAGATCAGAGACCTTGTTGGTTTTCTCCCAGGTGAAATCTGGTAGCTCTCTTCCAAAATGTCCGTAAGTTGAGGTAGCTCCGTAGATAGGTCTAAGTAGATCGAGTTCATCAATGATTGCTCTCGGTCTAAGGTCGAAAACTTCGAGTACTGCTTTCTCAATCAGATCCTCATCAACGGTGTTAGTTCCAAAGCACTCAACGTACAAGCCGACAGGTCTGGCTACCCCAATCGCATAAGCAACTTGGACTTCAACCTTAGTTGCTAACCCGGCAGCTACTAGGTTTTTCGCGACCCAGCGCATCGCGTAAGCAGCAGAGCGGTCTACCTTGGATGGATCTTTCCCACTAAATGCTCCGCCTCCGTGGCGACTGTATCCGCCATAGGTGTCAATAATGATTTTGCGTCCTGTAAGACCCGCATCCCCTTGTGGGCCGCCAATAACGAAGTTCCCTGTCGGGTTTATCAGGAGCTTGCTGTCAGCAATGTCGAAATTGAAAGAAGACAACACTGGCTCGACCACATACTTGGATACAGCTTCGCTTATTTCTTTGTTGCTAATACCTGGGTTGTGTTGTGTGCTGACAACTACTGTCTGCACTGCAACTGGTCTATCCCCTTCGTAACCGATGGTTACTTGTGTCTTGCCGTCAGGTCTAAGAAAGTCAATGACGCCTTCGTGTCTTATTCTTGCCAACTGTTCAGCTAGAGAATGCGCAATCTTGATTGGAAGTGGCATCAACTCTTTAGTTTCGGTGCAAGCAAAACCAAACATTATTCCCTGGTCGCCTGCGCCTTGTTTGTCATAGTCGTCTTTTGACTCTCCAACTACGCTCTCTAAAGAAGAATCAACTCCCATCGCGATGTCCGCTGATTGTCTGCCAATAGAAACGCTGACTCCACAGGATGTTCCATCAAAACCGATGTCCGATGAGTTGTAGCCGATTTGCAGCAACTTGGATCTAACAATGTCGGGAATCTCTGCGTAGCCTTCGGTTGTAATCTCCCCAGCGACGTGGACTAAACCAGTTGTCACTAATGTCTCGACCGCCACTCGTGAGGAAGGGTCTTGGGCTAGAAGGTTATCTAAGATAGCGTCGCTGATTTGGTCGCAAATCTTGTCTGGATGGCCTTCTGTCACTGATTCAGAAGTGAAGTATCTAGTTTTATTCATATTCGAACCAGTATATCTCTGCTAACGGACACGGCAGGGATTGTTTCAACCGATCAGCTTGATTGTTTCGTCGATTATCTGGTTGGCAACTTCAAGTTTGGAACCTTGGATTTCAATAGAACTACTTGAAGAGACAACAAGCACCTGGTTGCTATCTTGGTCAAAGACTGCTCCGTTTGACACATCGTTAGCCACGATGAGTTCAACGTTTTTCTTATGCAGTTTCGCATTCGCTTTGCTCTTCAACTCATCTGCGTTGCCTGAACTAGATAACACTTCAGCTGCGAACCCAACCAAGATGGCCTTGAGACCTAAGGCATTACGTTTCTCAGATAGACCACTTAGTAGATCTGGATTGGCAATCAACTTTAGTTCTAACTCGCTAGCGTCATGTCTTGATAACTTGCCTGGTTCTATGTTGGCAACCCTATAGTCGCTTACTGCTGCCGGCATGTAAATCACATCGGACACTGGAAGCATTTGGTCCAAAACTGTACTTAGCTCAGCTGTTGCTGATACTCGCGTTACATTTGCAAAACGTGAGAGATCTATATCGATGTTTATGGCTATCAGATTTACTTTAGCTCCGCGAGCTAATGCAGCATCAGCTAAGGCGATTCCTTGCTTACCTGATGATCTATTTCCTATGAACCGAACGGTGTCGATTGGCTCTCTCGTGCCACCAGCTGCAATTGTGACTGTCTTTCCAGATAAGTCTTGAGCATGAACTGAACTCAATGCGCTTGCAACAATCTCATCAGGCTCTGGTAGTCGGCCTGGACCTGAGTCATCGCCAGTGAGTCTTCCAGTGGCTGGTTCAATGATTTTCACTCCACGTGATTTAAGAGTTTCTATGTTTGCAACAGTTGCTGGGTGTTGCCACATCTCTGTGTGCATCGCAGGAGCAACTACTACCTTTGCTTTGGTAGCAAGTAGAACATTCAGCAATAGATCATCTGCTACCCCATTCGCGTACCGTGCAATAAATGCAGCAGTGGCAGGAGCAACAACTATTAGATCAGCCTCTTGGGCAAGAGCTATGTGTTTTACAGAGTCAACGTCGGTGTATAGGTCAGAGTCAACTACATTGTGGGATAAGGCTTCAAGAGTTGTTGCACCAATAAATCTAAGTGCGTTTTGGGTTGGTAAAACTTTTACCGTGTGGCCAAGTTCAGTGAAACCACGGATAACACCGGCAGCTTTATATGCTGCTATGCCTCCTGTGACACCGACGAGAATGTGCAAGATTGCTCAGATTACTCTTTGGCAACAGAGGTGACAACAGCACCTTCTACGATTTCTCGCATGGCGATAGAAAGAGGCTTGTCGTCAACAGCAGCGTCAACAAGTGGGCCTACATTATCGAACAATGAACCCTCGTGAAGAGCTGAGTAGTAATCGTTGATCTGACGCGCACGCTTGGCTGCGAAGATTACCAATCCATATTTTGAATCTGTCTTTGACATCAGTGCGTCAATAGATGGAGATACGATTCCCTCAAGTTTTTCAGACATTTTTAGCTACATTTCCTTTTATTTGATGTGAAACAGATGGTTTCACGAAGTCTTCATCAAGTCTAAGACCTCAGCGGCACATTGTGCCACCTCTTCGTTGATAACTACATGGTCGAATAGGCTCTGGCTAGCCATTTCAACTTCAGCTGTATCAAGCCTGATGGCTATTTCCTCGGCGGATTCAGTGCCTCTGCCAATCAATCTTCGTTTGAGCTCTTCTAGGCTAGGCGGAGCAATAAAGATCAGGTTGGCCTCTGGCATAGAGTCTTTTACCTGCCTAGCGCCTTGGATATCAATCTCGAGGATTATCTGCTTATCTGCCTTGAGCGCCTCTTCAACTGGCTTTCTGGGTGTACCGTAGCGATTGCTTTGGTGAACAACTGCGTATTCAAGTAGTTCATTATTAGTAATCATCTGATCAAATTGTTCGTTTGATACAAAGAAGTAGTGCACTCCATCAATCTCACCGACACGTGGCTGTCTGGTAGTCACTGATACTGATAACAGAATCTCTGGATTGTGCTCGAGTAGGTATCTGACCACAGTGCCTTTACCCACAGCCGTAGGTCCAGCAATTACGGTCAGTCTTGTCATGAGTAAAGCCTATTTGCTCAACGCGGTTTGCAGAATGACTTGGTCCTCTATAACGCTGGTTCTAACGTTTTGAATGCCACCACGTAACGCGGATCGTGAAATCGTATAGATCACATCACCTGCTAGGTCCTTTAAGATCGACTTCGCATTTGCTAGCTGTGCGCCTTGGTAACCAAAACCTGGTGCCAATACAGGCGTCCTCAAATCAACCCTGCCAGAGTTGAGATCTGCAAGGCCAACAGCTCCAAGATCAACGGTTGCGCCAACTACTAACCCCAGATTGCCGAACCTATCTTTAGTGGATGCTGAAGCTGTATTTAGGACTGCAACCTCATCCGCAACCTGCTTAGCAACTGGTTTACCTTCATGAGTAGATGCCTGAAGATGCAGTCCCTCTGGATTTGAAGTCGCCGAGAGAACAAACAGGGCTTTGCCTCGTTCGCTAGCGAATGCAACTGCAGGTGTAAGTGCACCTACTCCTAAATATGGATTTACGGTTAGTGCATCACAAATGAAAGGTGCTGCCTTGGCTAACCAAGCCTGTCCGTAAGCTTCCATGGTTGATCCGATGTCACCTCGCTTAGCATCGGCGATTACTAGATAACCTCTTTGGTTAGCCTCTTGCAGTAACTTCTCTAAAACAATGAAACCAGCGGAACCGAAGCGTTCAAAGAATGAAACTTGAGGCTTGATTATCGCGACAGCACCTTCTAGTTCATCAAGCATGGCTAAACCGAAGTTCAATGTGCCCTGGGCAGAAACCTCAAACCCATTCTCAATCAGCATTTCTTCGTGTGGATCTATTCCCACACAAAGTTGTCCACTAGTTGAGAAAGCAGCAACAAGTTTCTTAGAGAAGGATTCAGGCAAGTGCTTCTCTCCTGTCTTGAGCGTGCTCTTGTAACGATCTAACATTGAAATCTCCTGCGATAACCGTTTCGAAAGATCCAATAGCCGCAGATAGCTGAGCAATGGTAGTGAAGATTGGTGCGTCAGCGGCAGTAGTTGCAGCCCGAATCTCATAGCCATCTTTTCTAGCTGATGAACCTGATGGTGTATTCACAACAACATCAACTTCTCCATCGAGAATAAGGTCAACAATAGATGGACCGGCAGGTGCATCATCGTCTGCGGAATGCTTCCTAACTATACGAACAGGAATACCGTGACGCTTGAGAATAGATGCTGTTCCGTAGGTTGCTAGAATCTCATAACCTAGTTGCCACAACCTACGAACTGGTAGAACTACCTGGTGCTTGTCTCTATCTGCAACCGAGATAAAGATTTTGCCTGATTTAGGTAGTGCACTTCCTGCAGCTGCTTGGCTTTTGGCAAAGGCAGTTGGGAAATCAACATCAATACCCATAACTTCACCGGTTGATCGCATTTCTGGACCAAGTAGAGAGTCAACGAATCTTCCTTCTTTGGTAGCAAATCTCTTGAAAGGCAGAACGGCTTCTTTGACTGAGATAGCTGATGTTTCTGGAATGTGAGTGCCATCGGTAGCAGGAAGGTGACCTTTAGCAATCAATTCATCAATTGACCAACCAACCATCACTAACGCTGCAGCCTTAGCAAGCGTGATGCCCAGAGCCTTAGAAACAAAAGGAACTGTTCTAGAAGCTCTTGGGTTTGCTTCGAGGACATAGAGAACATCGTGTGCCAAGGCAAACTGAACATTTAATAAGCCCTTTACGCCAATGCCCTTAGCAATCTTTTCTGTTGCTTCTCTAACTCGATTGATTTGAGTGTGACTCAAAGTAATTGGGGGAAGCGTGCAAGAAGAGTCCCCTGAGTGGATGCCAGCTTCTTCAATG
>JAPLAJ010000047.1 GCA_026393335.1 Rhodoluna sp.
CCTCGCTCGCTTTGAGAATGTGAAGGTTGAGCAAGCTGATGTCACCAATATTGACTTAGAAGTATTCGATGGCTTATTTATAGATCCAGCAAGACGAGATCTAAATGATGCAAAAACGAATATCAATAAACGCAAATACGACATCAACGACTTCAGCCCATCATTTGAGTTTGTGCTTAACGCAGCAAAGCTCAAACCAACAATTGTCAAGCTAGGTCCTGGCATGGACCATAAAGATATCCCTGAAGATTCTGAAGCAGTTTGGGTATCCGATGATGGCGACCTAGTTGAACTAACTCTTTACTTTGGCATTCTCAGAAGACCTGATGTCGAAAGATCAGCACTATTACTTACCCCAACAGGAACACATGAGATAACTAGTGCAGCTAGTCAAAGATTAGATGCTCCAATGGGAGACCTAGGTAAATACATATATGAACCAGATGCAGCCATCATTAGATCTCATCTAGTTGGTGATTTAGCTATTGATCTAGGGCTCAACATCTTCTCCAATGAAATCGCCTACCTATCTGGTGATAAAGAACTAACTTCACCGTGGCTCAAAGGCTATGAAGTAATCGAGAATCTAGTCTTCGATAGAAAGAAGTTGAAGGCATATCTTCGTGAGAAGAAGATTGGCACACTTGAAATCAAGAAACGCGGTGCCGACATAACTCCAGAACAACTAAGGCGAGAGCTAGATCCTAAGGGGCCTGAATCAGCTACCCTGGTAGTCACCAGAGTAGATGGTGCTCATCGAGTACTTGTTGTAAAGCCATTAAACAAATAAGCCCCTCCAAGAATTACCTGGAGGGGCTTACTCAAATCTTTTTCTAATCTCTCATGTTATCCGGACCCATGATGGTCGGGTATGGCATTGGACCAGGGGTATCTCTATAGTCGTAGCACATTGGGTCATAGCCACCCATATACATACAGTCATAGTCATGGCCGTAACGGAATCTTAGGATTGCAGCAATGATGGTGAAAAGAATTGCACTAGCAATTCCTAGATAACCAAGCACAACTCCAACTAGAGCCATCCAGCGTCCCTTTTGACCAGAACTCTTTAGTTGCTGCAAAGCAACGTGACCTGTGATCACAGCTGCTGGGGCACCAAATAGTGATACTGCGCTAGCCAATGAAATCACGGCGAGAGTGTTTAGTTCGTTGAAATTAAATTTGTTTGTTGGTTCTGACATGTGTTCTCCTTTTGTGTCATTTAGAAGACTACGCCTAAAGCCTTGGGAGAACCCTTTGATACACCTGCTAAAAGGGTGTGAATAATTTGATCTAGGACTGAACGATTGTGACAGGCAAAGTTGATTCAGCAGAGAAGTTTAGAGAACTTGGTGCTCTGCCAGCCATAATCAACTGAGCACCGATAGCTGCAATCATTGCGCCGTTATCTGTGCAAAGGCTAAACGGTGGAATTCTAAGTTCAATTCCATTTGCCTCACATTGTTCTTTAGCAACTTCTCGCAATCTTGAATTAGCCACTACTCCACCACCGAGTAATAACCTTGGCACATCAAAATCTTTACAAGCACTAATCGCTTTCTTGATTAGAACATCAACCACTGCTTCCCTAAAGCTTGCAGCAACATCACCGATGGATATTTCTTCACCTTTAGATTCGGCTAGTTCAACATGTCTGGCTACCGCTGTTTTTAAACCAGAGAAACTAAAGTCATAGCGATGCTTCTCCATGTCTTTAGGAAGTGTTAGACCTCTAGGGAATCTAATAGCAGCTGGGTTAGCATCTTTTGCTACTCGATCTATTTCAGGTCCCCCTGGGTAACTAAGTCCTAGTACTCGTGAAACCTTGTCAAAGGCTTCACCAGCTGCATCATCGATAGTTTCACCTAAGAGAACCACATCATTTAGTAGGTCTCTAACCAGTAGCAGCGATGTGTGACCACCGCTAACAAGCAGCGCGATGGTTGGGGTGTGTAATTCACCACGGTCAAGGATATCTGCACCAACGTGACCAACTAGGTGATTGACCGCATAGATAGGTTTACCGGTAGCAACCGCTAGAGCTTTAGCAGCACCAACACCAACCATTAGCGCTCCAGCTAAGCCTGGCCCGTTGGTCACAGCAATAGCGTCAATCTCATCAAGGGTGAGGTTGGCTTTTTCTAGAGCTTCATTTAGGACAGGGGTAAGGGCTTCAAGGTGAGCCCTGGCTGCAATCTCTGGCACAACGCCTCCGAAGATGGCGTGCTTATCCATACTGGAGGAGATTATGTTAGCCAGGAGTTGATTACCTCTAACAATGCCAACACCAGTTTCATCACATGAAGTTTCAATACCTAGGACCACTGGCTCAGAGTTATATTTGCGCTTTATATCTGTCTTCATAATGAAAGCATCAACGCCATCGGGTTGGTAATACTTCTTTCTAGTGCCAATCTGCTTAAAACCAAATACTTTATATAGCTTTTGAGCAACAGAGTTATCTGCTCTTACTTCAAGGAATATTTCTTTAGCGCCTCTGGTTTTTGCCTCAAGGGTTAGCGCATCCATCAGTTGTCTACCAATACCTAAACCACGCTTGTCTTCTCGCACAGCAATGGTTTGAATATCTGCCTGATCACTGCCAGCTAATTTACTCAAGCCTGCATAGCCAACTAGGTCTTCATCTTCTAAGGCAAGAATGTAATAGGTATGCGGAGCATCAAGTTCAGAATGAAAGGTTGCCTCAGGCCAAGCATCATTAGCAAAACTTGCTATTTCAAGTTTCATGATTTGAGGAAGATCTAAGCCGCTAGCTTCTCTAATAACTATCGCCATTAGCCACTGACCTTCTTACCCTTGCTAGGAACCGCATCTGGTTCGCGCAGATATATAGGCGTGATTTCGCTATTGGTTCCTTGAGGAGATAAGCCTTGAGCAAAAGCAATTTGGCCTAATGCTCCTGCTCTTACTCCTAGCTCTGTAGTAGCCATAGTTGACACATCAACAAACGTTTGAATATCTTCATATTTATTTACAGCAGGTCCTTGAGTTCTAACCGGAATACCATCCACCACACCTGAATAGGTAGCCCAGAAAACTTCTTTTCTTCTAGCATCTGTAGTGACCAGCAGTGGCTGCTGGCCAGGGTTTGCTAAATAAAAATCCAAAGCAATCGAATCCAAAGAGCAAACTCCGGCTAGTTCTGCTCTAGCTCCAATAGCAAAGTATCTAGCAGCGGCCATACCAACTCGAAGTCCAGTAAATGGGCCAGGACCTACCCCAACCACAACAGTAGCTATTTGCTTAGCTTGAATTCCTGAATCCTTGAGCACCTTCTGAATAGCTGATCCGATGCGTTCTGAATGAGTCATTGGTTCTAAATAGTTCAATTCGGCAAGAACTGTGCCCATGCTCAGAACTGCAACTGTTGTTCCAGCAGAGGTATCGATAGCCAAAGCATATTCAGCGATACGGGTAGAAGCAGCAGGAGCTTTCATTAGATTGACACCCCGGCCCAACGCTGACCAAAACCAGTTATCTTTACCTGACGATCTTCGCTTTCACCAGTGGTATCCCTAACCAGTTCAACTTCTAACCAATGCTCTGAAATATCTTGAGTTAGACCCTTACCCCATTCAACTAAAACGATTGAACTGGCAAAAGGAATATCTAGATCATCCAACTCAGCAGGTGAGCCCAAACGATATGCATCAACGTGAACTAATGGCGGCAACCCAGCACGTTTATGAGTTCTAGCTATAACAAATGTTGGACTCGAAACATTTCCTTCAACAGCAAGACCTTCGCCAACTCCCCGAGTGAGTGTGGTTTTACCAGCACCTAAAGGTCCAATAAGTATTACTAGGTCTCCTGCTTTCAAGTGACTTGCAAGTGATACCCCAAGATCATGCATATCTTCACTAGTTGGGATGTCTGCTTCAAAGATTGTGTTCTGAATAGTCAATTCTTAGCCAATGAATTCTCTATTAAAACGAGAGCCAATGCGAGTGACGATCTCATAGTTGATGGTCTCTGCTGCATCTGCTAAATCATCAGCGGTTGGCCCACAGTCGCCAAAGATAACTACTCGATCGCCTGGAGACACCGAATCATCGCCAACATCAACTACAAACTGATCCATGGCGATACGAGAAAGAATTGTATATAACTTGTCGTTTATACAAACCTGGGCTTTACCAGAAGCATTTCTAGGTAGTCCCTCGGCATAGCCGATAGGCACTAATGCCAGTGTGGTTTCTTTAGGAGTCCTATAGAGATAACCGTAGGAAACACCTTCTCCTGCTTGAACTCTTTTAGTCTGAACAACCTTAGCTTCAGCACACATGACGGGCTTGAGCCCAAACTCAGCTGCTCTGTTATCGCTGAATGGGGACAGTCCATAAAGACCAATACCAATGCGCACCATGTCATAGTGAGCCTGTGGGTAACTTAGCGTTCCATCGCTTGCGGTTAGGTGTCTAAGTTCAAAGTCAACGCCCTGAGTTTGAGCCATGCTCAGCGCTAATTCAAATCTTTCAATTTGTGCCAGATCTTCTTTTACTCCGGTTGAAGATAGGTGGCTAAAGATACCTACTGTTTTAACAAAGCCATCGGCGATGGCACTCTTCGTTGAAACCAATAGATCTTCTAGTTCATCGATTGTCACACCATTACGGCTAAGGCCAGTATCAACCTTGATGTGTATTTGGCAAGGCTTAGAAGCGAGTTCCGCAGCTTTCTGCACTCTAAGTAATTGTTCCTTAGAGGAAACAGCAACATCGATATCGTGTTTGATGGCAGCAACAAAATCATCTTCTGGGTCATGTAGCCAAGCCAGAATTCTTGAAGTTATTCCTGCAGACCTTAGAGTTTGTGCTTCCGACAAATCGGCGACACCAATGTAATCAACACCTTCGGCTTCAATCTTTCTAGCAACCTGAAGCATGCCGTGGCCATAGGCATCAGCTTTGACTACACCCATGATCTTTACTTGCTTACCAGAGACATTAACTAAATTCCTCATGGTGTTAAGGTTGTGAGCTACGTTATTCAGGTCGATGGTTAGTTTACGCATGGGACTAGTTTCCTTCCGCGATAACAAAAGCACAGGCCATGCCACCATCGTGAGTAATTGAAAGATGCCAAGAAGTAATACCCATTTGCTTTGAACGTTCTTGAGTAGCTCCACTAACTTCGAAGTGTGGTTTGCCAAGTTCATCCTTGGCAACAGTTACATCCTGCCAGTTCAATCCAGCAGGGTTTCCGATTGCTTTTATGAGAGCTTCCTTAGATGCCCATATTCCAGCAAGTGATTGCATGGATCTCTCACGCTCTGCGGGTGTGAAAATTCTCTCTATCAGTGCAGGAGTTTCGATTAGCTTAGATTCAAAACGGGTCAGATCGACCAGGTCAACACCGACTCCGACAATCATGATTACTCGACTGTTACCGACTTGGCAAGATTACGTGGCTGGTCCACATCCAAGCCCTTAGCAGCAGAGAGTTCCATCGCAAATATCTGCAGTGGAATCACATTCAGTATTGGTGCAAGCATCTTGTGGCTAGCCGGTACATAGATAACTTCAACTGCATACTTGGCAACCTCAGTATCCCCAGTCTCAGCAATAGCGATAACCTGTGCGCCTCTTGCTCTAACTTCCTGAATGTTAGAGACCACCTTGGCGTGCAGAGAATCAGGGTCAGATGGGCTTGGCACAATAACAATCACTGGCTGCCCCTCTTCGATAAGAGCGATCGGACCGTGCTTTAGTTCTCCAGCTGCAAATCCTTCAGAGTGAATATATGCAAGCTCTTTGAGCTTTAGTGCACCTTCAAGGGCAATAGGGAAACCAACGTGGCGGCCTAAGAACAAAACGGTTTTAGCATCCTTGAACTTCTTTGCCAAAGCTACGGTGTGCTCGGAGTTTGCTAGTACCTCAGCTATGTCAGCAGGAAGCTTTAGTAGCTCTTGGCCGATTTGTTGCAGTTCGGCTTTTGAATGAGTTCCACGAACAGTTGCAAGGTGAAGACCTAGCAGGAAGATTGCTGTGATCTGAGCGGTGAAAGCTTTAGTTGATGCAACAGCTACCTCAGGACCGGCGTGAGTGTAAAGAACTGCATCTGCTTCACGAGCAAGAGTTGCACCCTGGGTGTTACAGATAGATAGAACACTTGCTCCTGCTTCTTTGGCGTAGCGAGTGGCCATCAAGGTGTCCATAGTTTCACCTGATTGACTAACTGCAACAACCAGAGTGTTCGGAGTCAAAATAGGTTGACGATATCTAAACTCGTGCGAGAGTTCAACGCTCACTGGAATCTTTGCCCAAGCTTCAATGGCGTATTTACCAACCTCTGATGCATAAGCAGCAGTTCCACAAGCGACCATGATGATGCGATCAATATTTGGTAGCAGTTTAGAAATAGCCGCAAGTTCTTCTAGGTTCACATAACCATCACTAGAGACTCTTGCCATCAAAGTATCACCAACAGCCTGAGGCTGATCAGCAATTTCTTTAGCCATGAAAGAAGACCAGCCGCCCTTGCTTGCAGCACTAGCATCCCAGTCAACAGTGAACTCTTCGTGAGTTACTTTCTGGCCCTCAAAGTTTTCAATTTCAACACTGCCAGCTTTGAGAATTACAATCTCATCCTGACCAACAGCAATAGCTCGCTTGGTGTGTTCAACAAAAGCAGCAACATCGCTTCCCAAGAAGTTCTCGCCATCACCCAAACCAATTACTAGAGGTGCGTTTCTTCTTGCAGCTAGCACTAGGCCAGGCTCATCCTCGTGCATTACCAAGATGGTGAATGCTCCATGCAGTCTTCTAACTACAACTCGGAATGCTTCAACTAGATCACCGGAGCTGGCATATTCAGCAGCTACAAGATGGGCTGCTACCTCAGAGTCAGTTTCGCTAGCAAAGACAGCGCCTTGGGCCAGTAGTTCTGCTTTTAGCTCTGAGAAGTTTTCAATGATTCCATTATGGATAAGGCTCAACTTATGAGCTTCGCCACCTAAGTGTGGGTGAGCGTTGCCATCGGTTGGAGCTCCATGAGTTGCCCAACGGGTATGTCCAATACCTATGTGTGCTTCACCTAGAGGTGTTTTTGTAATGTCATCGACCAGAATGGTCAACTTACCTGCTTTTTTACGGGTCTCTAGAACACCACGCTCATTAATAACCGATACGCCGGCACTGTCGTAGCCACGGTATTCCAAACGCTTTAGACCACCTAGGAGAACTTCAACAGTTGACTTAGGGCCTACATAGCCTACGATTCCACACATGGCTCTAGTTTAAGGCAGAATGGCTTATGTGACTGGCTTACCCCTTGGTAGTACCTCAGATGAGGCACCAGTTTCACCTTTTGATGAGATATCAAGAAGCCAATGGGCTGAATTGGCTAAAAGCTCAACATCTCCCCTAACTGAACCAGAAATCGAAAAGATCAGAGGTTTGGGAGATTTCCTAGATTTAGCTGAAGTCTCAGACATTTATCTTCCCCTTAGCCAACTGCTCAATCTATATGTGACTCAAACTCAAGAACTTCATGCAGATTCTGATGCCTTCCTAAATAGAACCAATAAGCGGATCCCCTTCATTATTGGGGTTGCTGGATCTGTTGCTGTAGGTAAGTCAACAGTCTCAAGACTTCTAAAAGAACTCCTAAGTAGATGGCCATCAACACCAACGGTAGCTCTAGTAACAACCGATGGCTTCTTACACCCAAACGCAGTTCTTGAGCAACGCGGCATTATGGATAGAAAAGGTTTTCCAGAATCTTACGATCGTCTAGCACTTCTAAAGTTTGTTGCCGATATCAAGTCAGGTAAAGAAGAAGTTTCAGCTCCCTTGTATTCACACCTTACCTATGACATCGTTCCAGGTGAACAGGTGATTGTTTCTTCCCCTGATGTTGTCATTATTGAGGGACTAAATGTTTTACAACCTCCAGCCCTTGGCCAAGAGGTAGCGCTTAGCGATTACTTTGATTTCAAGATTTATGTTGATGCCCCAACCCAAGAAATCGAGTCCTGGTATTTAGATCGATTTAAGGCCCTCCGAGAATCAGCCTTCAGGGATCCTGCTTCGTATTTCCACCGCTATGCAGAGATGGATGAAACCAAGGCACTGGATAGAGCAAAAGAGATTTGGCGCACCATCAACCTGCCAAACCTGATGGAGAACATCATCTCCACAAGATCAAGAGCAACCCTTGTTTTGCAAAAAGGCGAGAAGCACAGAGTTGAGCGAGTCTTACTTCGAAAGATTTAGCTTAAAGAAAAAGACCCCGGTTTCCCGAGGTCTTTCTTTTTAGAAAATTACTTCCTGCACTTACTCTGCTCTTTAGCAAGTTCAGCTGCCTTCTCGGCAGCTTCCTTTGCAGCATCTTCAGCTTCTTCAGCTGCGTCTTCAACATCAGCAACAACGTCAACAACTTCAGTTGTAACAGTGTCAACTACCAGTGCCGCTGCTGCTGCATCGGCTTCTGCCTTAGCAATCGCTGCAGTTAGTTTGGTCAACTCGCGTTGTGCTTCTGCTAACTCTTTTTGAGCTCCAGCTAAACGCTTGCCTGTAAGAGTTGTGATCTTGGTTGTAAGGTCTGCAATTTTTGCATCAAGCTTTGCTTTTTTAGCATTTAGCTCGGCAACAGTCTTTACCTTCATTGACTTGCCTTCTTTAGCCTTCTTTAGCTCAGACTCAACCTTGGACTTCTTTTCCTTCAGTTTGCCTGCTGCATGCTTGGCTTCTTCAGCTGCCTTCTTAGCAGCTTTCGCTGCCTCATCTAGAACCTTGTGGTTCTTCACGTCTGAAACAGAGCACTTAGCTCTCTCAGGTCCACCCTTAGGGGAAGCGCTAACCAGTGATACTGGTGCGATTAGTAGAGCGGCTGTTGCAAGAGTTACGATCAACTTCCTCATAAAATTTCCTTTGTTTGTATTTTCAGGATAGTGGAATTCTCGGGTTTATCTAAGCTCTCCACAGAATTCACAGGGAACTAGATAGCTAGATTCTTCTCTACAACACGAGCAATACGATCAGCCCAGGAGTGAGCTGTGCCCTCATCTGCTGCCTCAACCATGACTCGAACTAGGTTCTCGGTTCCTGAGGCTCTAAGCAATACTCGACCTGATTCACCTAGTTCTGCTTCTGCTTCACGAACAATCTCTTGCAGTCCTGGGTCGGTATCTACTTTGCTCTTGTCAACACCTTTGATGTTCAGAAGCACCTGAGGGTAAGTCTTCATCTGAGCTGCTAGCTCTTGCAAGCTCTTACCTGTTCGCTTAACTTCTGCAGCCACCATAAGTCCAGTCAAGATTCCATCTCCAGTGGTAGCAAAGCGACTAAAGATAATGTGTCCTGATTGCTCACCACCTAGAGTAAAGCCACCTTCACGGATTTGTTCCAAGACATAGCGATCGCCTACCTTGGTTTCAATCATGTCGATGCCGGCATCCTTCATGGCAATACGTAAACCTAGATTACTCATGACAGTTGCTACCAATGTGTTACGAGCAAGCTCACCTCTAGCCTTTAGAGATAGCGCCAGGATTGCCATTAGTTGATCACCATCAACTATTGCTCCGGTTGCATCAACAGCAAGTGCCCTATCGGCATCACCATCGTGAGCAAAGCCCATATCGGCATCATGTTCTAATACAGCTGCTTGCAAAGCACTCATGCTGGTTGATCCAAAGCCTGCGTTAATGTTTAGGCCATCTGGATCATTACCAATGACAATTACTTCTGCCCCTGAATCTTTAAAGACCTGTGGGGAAATAGCAGAGGCTGCACCGTGGGCACAGTCAACAACAATCTTTAGACCCTCTAGAGAATTAGGAAGAGCTCCTAGAAGATGAACGATGTATCGATCTTCTGCATCAGCAAATCTTTGCACTCGACCAACACCAGCTCCAATTGGAGACAATGCTGTATTACTCATGGCTGCTTCGATTTGATCTTCAACTTCATCGGCTAGCTTGTGTCCACCAGAGGCAAAGAACTTGATGCCATTATCAGGAGCTGGGTTATGGGATGCAGAAATCATCACACCAAAATCAGCATTTATATCTGCAGTTAGGAAAGCTGTTGCAGGGGTTGGCACAACACCAGCATCGTAAACATCAACTCCGCAAGATGCTAAACCTGCTGCAACTGCAGCAGAGAGATACTCTCCAGATATACGAGGGTCACGACCGATAACCGCAATTGGCCTTCTGCCTTCGTTGCGAGCAGGCTCACCCAAAACACATGCGGCAGCTTGAGCTAATGAAAGGGATAAAGAAACAGTGAGATCGCGATTAGCGACTCCACGAACACCATCGGTACCGAATAAGCGGGCCATGGTCAAAGCCTAAACGAGCAGTTGCTCGAAGCGAATTAACGCTTAGAGAACTGAGACGCCTTACGAGCCTTCTTAAGACCAGCCTTCTTACGCTCGATAACACGAGCGTCACGGCTTAGGAATCCAGCCTTCTTTAGAGCTGGACGGTTGTTGTCGCGGTCGATCTCATTTAGTGAACGAGCGATACCTAGACGAAGAGCACCTGCTTGACCTGCAACTCCACCACCATTGATACGTGCAGTCACATCGTAAGAGTCAGTTAGACCTAGAACCTTGAAAGGGTCTGTAACTAGTTGCTGGTGCAACTTGTTTGGGAAGTATTCTGCCAAGTCGCGACCGTTAACCTTGATCACTCCGGTGCCTGGCTTAATGCGTACACGAGCAACAGCTTCCTTACGGCGACCAAGACCTGCGCCTGGAACTGTTAGTGGACCACGAGACTTTGCAGTCTTTACTTCAGCAACTGCTGGAGTTTCTGTTGTGTAGCTCTCTGGTGCAGCAGTTTCTGCAGCTTCAGCTTTCTTAGTTGGCATCTGTTGTCTTTCCTTCTAAGCGCTTACTGCGCTACCTGACCAATTGTGTAAGGCTTTGGAGCCTGTGCTACGTGTGGGTGCTCTGCACCGCGGTAAACCTTAAGCTTTGAAAGCTGGTCACGACCAAGAGTGTTCTTAGGAAGCATTCCGCGGATTGCTTTCTCAACAGCCTTCTCAGGTGACTTCTCTAGAAGTTCTGCATAAGTAGTTGCTGTCATACCACCTGGGTAACCAGAGTGACGGTATGCGTTCTTCTTCTGCAACTTAGATCCGGTAAGAGCAACCTTCTCTGCGTTGATGATTACAACGAAGTCTCCGTTGTCCATGTGAGGAGCAAAAGTTGCCTTGTGCTTGCCACGTAGTAACGCAGCTGCAGTTGCGGCCAAACGACCAAGAACCACGTCGGTGGCGTCGATTACGAGCCAGTCGTTCTGAAGCTCATGAGCTTTCGGTGAATAAGTACGCACGCTAGATTGCCTTCTATTTCTTATCGGATTGGCGATGAATCAGTAATTCATCAACATGTGCTAAACCAAATGGTTTCAGGCACCAAGAGCCAAGTTTAGCCCCAAAGCAGACAGATATGCAACCCGAAGATTTGGGCCAATATGGCTAATCATCTTCTAAAGATCTGGTGTGTTGGGTCATTTTTACCTGGGCTTCGAGGTCCTTATTGGCTGGATATCCAACCTCAATAAGGCTTAGACCTTCAGGGGTTACCACCTTATAGTTATGGCCAATTCGGGACTTAGATTTGAGGGCATCAGAGATATCAGCTGCCGTAGTCCTGCCAGCTCCAGCCTTGATTAGAGCCCCAACTATGGATCTGACCATATTGTGGGCAAATGCATCAGCCAGAAGCTCTATTTCCACTACCCCACCCAGAGCCTTGTTTCTCTTGACCGATATAGACCTTAAAAGCCTGATGGTAGTCCCATGCGGCATTGGCTTACTAAAGGCAGCAAAGTCATGTAAGCCTAGAAACTCTTTACTGGCTTCCTGCATGGCCGCTAAATCCAATGGATATTTGATCCAAAGGTTGAACCTAGCTTTAAGGGGATTCCAGCCACTTGTGGCATCAGCAATTGTGTATCTGTATTTGCGGTGAGTTGCCCCATACCTGGCATGAAAATGCTTAGGTGCCTCAGCTGCATTACTGACTCTGATGTCGGTTGGCAAAATAGCGTTGAGCTTCATCTTCAAATCGTTAGACCTACCAAGTCTCTTGATTTGAGCTGGGGTTAGATCCAAATGCACTACCTGATGTTCGGCGTGCACTCCAGCATCAGTTCTGCCGGCTACCCGCAAAGAAAAGTCATTCTTGGTTGGCCCAAAGATAGTAATCAGAGCTTTCATGAGTTCGCCATGAACAGTTCTAAGTTTTGGCTGTTTAGCCCAACCAGCAAAGTCTGTGCCGTCATAGGCAAGATCTAGCCGATAACGAATCAAGCCGTCAACCAATTGGTCAACGGCTTGATTCATGAGATCTTTTTTATTTGAAATTATTTAGCTTCGTCAGCCTCAGGAGCTTCAGCTTCTGCTTCTGCAACTGCAGCTTCTTCTTCAGCCGGAGCTTCTTCAGCAACTGGAGTCTCTTCAACGATGTTCTCGTCAACTACAGTCTCTGGCTCAGTGTGCTCTGCAACAGCTTCTTCAGCAACTGCAACTTCTTCAACAACTTCTTCAGCCACAACTGCAGCTGCAGTTGTCTTGACAGCGTTAGCTAGCTTTGCCTTTGCTCTTGCAGGCTTTGCAACAACTGGCTCAAGAACTAGTTCGATTAGAGCCATAGGAGCGTTGTCGCCCTTACGGAAACCAAGCTTGGTAATTCTTGTGTAACCACCGTTACGGTCCTGCACTAGAGGAGCGATGTTAGCGAAAAGCTCGTGAACTACGTTCTTGTCTGTGATCTCAGCCATAGTCTGACGACGAGCGTGTAGGTCACCGCGCTTAGCAAGGGATACTAGCTTCTCTGCCACCGGCTGCATACGCTTAGCCTTGGTTTCGGTAGTAGTGATCGCCTTGTGTGTGAACAGCGATGAAGCCAAGTTGTTTAGCATCAAGCGTTCGTGAGCAGGACTGCCTCCGAGGCGAGGGCCTTTAGTTGGACGTGGCATTTGTTTCTCCTATTACTTATCTAGAGCCAGGACTATGCCTGGTCATCCTCATCGAAGTTAGCGCTGAAATATGCAGCATCAAAACCTGGTACTGAATCACGGAAACGTAGTCCCATTGAAGTTAGCTTGTCGCGAACCTCGTCAACTGACTTCATTCCGAAGTTACGGATGTTCATCAACTGGTCTTCAGTTAGGTTGATTAGTTCGTTTACAGTGTTGATGCCTTCACGCTTTAGGCAGTTGTATGAACGAACTGTTAGATCTAGTTCTTCAATTGGCTTAGCTAGTGCAGGTGGTAGGTCAACTGCAACAGCTGAAACTGGAAGGTCGATACCTTCTGCATTTTCATCTAGAGCAGCTGCTAGACCGAATAGGTTAACCAAAGTGATACCAGCAGAAGCAATAGCTTCACGTGGTGAAATAGATGGCTTGGTCTCAACATCAACAATTAACTTGTCGAAGTTGGTGAACTCACCGGCACGAGTCGCCTCAACGCGGTAAGAGACCTTTAGAACTGGTGAATAGATTGAGTCAACCGGAATGATTGAGTTGTTAGCCATATCTGGCTGACGGTTCTGAGACGCCTGAACGTATCCACGACCAGCTTCAACGGTCAACCACATGTGTAGTGAGCCCTTGGTTACGTTAGCAATAACTAACTCTGGGTTGTGAATGGTGATGCCATCCTTGGCTTCGATGTCAGCAGCAGTTGCTACTCCAACACCCTTCTTCAATTCAAGAACAACTGGCTCGCCTGCTTCAGATGAAACAACAAGATCCTTGATGTTTAGGATCAGCTCAGTTACATCTTCCTTCACACCATCAATAGGACCGAATTCGTGGCTGATGCCTTCGATCTTGATGCTCGTAACTGCTGCTCCTGGAATAGAGGAAAGCAGGGTACGACGAAGTGAGTTACCTAGGGTGTATCCAAAACCAGGCTCTAGTGGATCTAGGGTGAAGCGTGAGCGGTTCGGGAAATTGCTGTCAATTTCTTCGTTAAGAACTGGAGTCTGTGCAATTAGCACGTTGGTTCCTTTCACTGAGACATCCGCTATTTGATATCTCTTTTGTTGGGTTTGCTTGTTCAGTGGCCACTAAACAGCTGTATTAAGTTATTTGGAGCTTGAAACTGTTTGTCTCTTATTTAGAGAGACGATAAAACTAGATACGGCGAATCTTTGGTGGACGACATCCGTTGTGAGCCTGTGGGGTCACATCTGAGATTGATCCAACTTCTAGACCTGCTGCTTGAAGTGAACGGATAGCTGTTTCACGACCAGAGCCTGGGCCCTTTACGAAAACATCTACCTTCTTCAAACCGTGCTCCTGAGCCTTACGAGCTGCAGCTTCTGCTGCCATCTGCGCGGCGAATGGAGTTGACTTACGTGAACCCTTGAAGCCAACATCACCTGATGATGACCATGAGATAACAGCACCGGTGTCGTCAGTGATTGAGACGATGGTGTTGTTAAAGGTGCTCTTGATGTGAGCCTGACCGTGGGTAACGTTCTTCTTTTCTTTACGACGTGGCTTGCGGGCTGAGCCTGCTGCTTTGGTCTTCGGTGCTGCCATGAGTTTTCTCCTGAATCCTTATTAGACGCGACGAGCCGGCGGGCTACTAACGCGCTACTTTCTTCTTGCCGGCTACGGTGCGCTTTGGACCCTTACGAGTACGAGCGTTAGTCTTGGTGCGCTGACCACGAACAGGTAGTCCCTTACGGTGACGAATACCTTCGTATGAACCAATCTCAACCTTGCGGCGAATATCAGCTGCAACATCACGACGTAGATCACCTTCGACTTTGTAGTTTCCGTCTAGGTAGTCACGAATAGCAACCAACTGGTCATCAGTTAGATCTTTTACTCGGATGTTTTTATCGATGTTGGTATCGGTTAGAACCTTAACACTTCGTGTTGGTCCGATTCCATAGATGTAGGTTAGGGCGATTTCAACGCGCTTGTCGCGTGGAATATCGACTCCGGCAATACGTGCCATTGGATTTCTCCTGTTGTTATGAAAGGTCTGCAGCAGTATTGTCCTGAATAAATTCAGGCTCTCGCCTTTCCGAGAGGTGCCAGATCAAAATCTTGAACACTGCCTTGTTGTTTTATTTAGTTGTACTCATCGTTAGATGAGCTGGTGCAAATCTAGAGTGCTTAGCCCTGGCGCTGTTTGTGGCGTGGGTTTTCGCAGATGATCATGACGCGACCATGACGACGAATGACTTTACACTTGTCGCAAATCTTTTTAACGCTTGGGTTAACCTTCATGTCTCTTTATTTCTGTTCGTGGTTTTTTACAAAACCGATTTACTTGTATCGATAAATGATTCGCCCACGATTTAGGTCGTAGGTTGATAGCTCAACAATCACGCGATCTTCTGGCAAAATCTTGATGTAATGCTGACGCATTTTCCCAGAGATGTGTGCCAAAACCTTGTGCCCGTTAGTCAACTCCACTCGGAACATCGCGTTCGGAAGAGCCTCGTAAACTGTGCCTTCGATCTCGATGACGCCGTCTTTGTTGGCCATAAACTCACTTATCTTTATTCTTCTGTTGCCTCAAACACACGCAAAAAGACCAGCTAAAAATAGGGATTTTTACGTGCCGAAACACCAAGACTCAATCCTAGGACATTTAAGGAAATAATGGTAGTTAAGAATCCAAGGGAACTGGGGTTATCCCGTATTTAGCCAATCCGGCTACCCCGCCATCTTCTGCCGTTAGCACCCATATTCCCCCTGAATGACGGGCTACCGTATGCTCCCAATGGCTTGAATCTGAGCCATCTTTGCTTGAAACAGTCCATTCATCAGCCAATATCTTCACTGCCTGGCTACCTGCGGTAATCATGGGTTCAATGGCAATAACTAGGCCAGATTCGATAACTGGCCCTAAATCACGGGTTTGGTAGTTGAAAACAGCTGGATCTTCGTGCATTGATCTGCCGACTCCGTGGCCAATGTAATCCTGCAGAATCCCGTATCTACCTGAAGCCTTGATGCTCTTTTCAACTGCTCTGCCGACCTCATTTAGTCTCTTGGCTGTTGCAAAAGCAGCAATTCCAGCCCAAAGTGAGCCTTCACAGGCATCACTGACCTTCTGCCTACTAGCCATAAGCTCAGGATCTCCACCAGGGACGACCATGCTAAAAGCAGCATCGCCATTCCAGCCCGAAGGGGTAATAGCTCCACAATCAACAGAAATAATGTCCCCGGCTTGGAGAATTCGGTCCTTGGATGGAATACCGTGCACCACCTCATCATTGATAGATGAACAAATGGTGTGCTTATAGCCGGCTACTAACTTGAAATTAGATCTAGCCCCCATCGAAACTATGGTTGCCTCGGCAATTGCATCTAGTTCAAGAGTTGAAATACCAGGAGCGATAGCATCCTTTACTGCCTTAAGTGCAGCTGCTGTGATTAGTCCTGCCTCACGCATCAAAACCATGTCAGCATTGGTTTTAAGCGTTATCCGCTCGCGGGCCATAAGGTTATACCTTTAGTTAGCTGGGCTTAGGCCGCGAGATGTTAGAGCGTTCAGAATTCTCTCTGTAACTTCGCCAACTTGACCCAAACCATCGATTTAACAACAAGGGATCGAGAAGAATAAATCTCAATA
>JAPLAJ010000136.1 GCA_026393335.1 Rhodoluna sp.
CTCATTGGCATCTGTGTAGTTAGGGATGTGACGATAAGGCACAACTAGCAAATGGCCTGAGTTGTATGGGTAAAGATTTAATAGAACGTAGCAAGTCTCCCCACGATGAACTATCAACGCCTGTTCGTCAGTAAGTTCTGGTGCTAAACAAAACGGACACTCTTCATCGCTAGGTTGCGTTCCAGTTTGAATGTAAACCAGTCTGTGAGGCGTCCATAATCTTTGGAAAGGATCTGAAACACCTTGCATTGATGCTGCGTCCTCAGCACCATTGAATTGCTCGTCCACTAGACCTGAACTTTTTCGGCTATGTCTTTCAAGATGCGAGCAACAGCTTCTGACCTTGGGATGCCGTTGATTTGAGTTCCATCTCTGAATCTAAATGAAACTGCTCCTTGGCTTTGATCCTCAGCTCCTGCAATAAGCATGTAAGGAACTTTAGCCATAGTGTGATTTCTAATCTTTTTCTGCATTCGCTCATCGCTGTCATCAATTTGAATGCGCACACCCGCTGCACGAAGTTCACTAGCAATGCCGTGAAGGTAAGAAGAGAACTCGTCTGCAACAGGAACTCCAACAACCTGAACTGGAGCAAGCCATGGTGGGAAGTGTCCCGCGTAGTGTTCGGTTAGAACACCAAAGAATCTTTCAATAGATCCAAATAGCGCTCTGTGAATCATCACTGGACGCTGCTTAGTGCCATCCGGGGCGGTGTATTCAAGGTCGAATCGTTCAGGCAGATTGAAATCCAATTGAATAGTTGACATCTGCCAAGTTCTGCCGATGGCATCTTTAGCTTGCACAGAAATCTTTGGACCATAGAAAGCAGCACCACCTGGGTCTGGTACCAATTGCAAACCAGAATTGGTTGCCACTCGTTCTAAAGTTTGAGTTGCTTCGACCCAAATGTCATCATCGCCAACAAACTTTGGATTTCCTTCTTCCTTTGTGGAGAGCTCAAGGTAGAAATCAGTAAGCCCATAATCACGCAGTAGCTCTAAAACAAAGTTCAATACATTGGTTAGTTCTATTTCGATGCTCTCCCTTGCAACATAAAGGTGCGCATCATCTTGAGTGAAACCACGAGCTCTAGTTATACCGTGCAGAACACCAGATTTCTCGTAACGATAAACAGTTCCAAACTCAAACATACGAAGTGGAAGGTCTCGATATGAGCGAGCTTGGGATTTATAAATCAGACAGTGGAAAGGACAGTTCATCGGCTTGAGATAGTAATCCTGAGCCTGACGTTTTACATTGCCATCATCATCTAGTTCTTCATCAAGCTTTAGTGGAGGGAACATACCTTCTGCATACCACTCGAGGTGGCCTGAGGTTTCAAAGAGATTTGCTTTAGTGACATGAGGGCTATAGACAAACTCGTAGCCGCTTTCTTCATGACGCTGCCTCGAGTAATCTTCCATGACTTTGCGAATGATTCCGCCGCGGGGGTGAAATACTGCGAGACCTGATCCAATTTCCTCTGGGAATGAGAACAAATCAAGCTCAGCGCCAAGGCGCCTGTGATCTCTCTTGGCCGCTTCTTCAAGCTGCAACTGATGAGCCTTCAACTCATCTTTGGTAGGCCAGGCAGTTCCATAAATTCTTTGCAACTGCTTGTTAGCTTCGTTACCGCGCCAATATGCTGCTGCAACTCTTGTAAGAGCAAAGCCGTTGCCAATCATTCTGGTGTTTGGTAGATGTGGACCTCTGCAGAGATCTTTCCAAACAACAACGCCTTCTTTAGCATCGAAGTTGTCATAAATAGTTAGTTCGCCGGAACCTACTTCAACAGATGCTTCACCAACGTCTGCGCTTCCAGATTTGAGTCCAATAAGTTCTAACTTGTAAGGTTCGCTAGCTAGCTCAACTGATGCTGCTGCTTCTGAACTAACTCGTCGAACAAATCTTTGCCCGCTACGAATGATTCGTTCCATTTCTTTCTCTAGAGCTTTTAGATCCTCTGGAGTGAATGGGTTCTCTACATCAAAGTCATAGTAAAAACCATCTTTGATGGGAGGACCAATACCAAGTTTGGCTTCTGGGTTTATTGACTGGACAGCCTGAGCCAGAACGTGTGCTGCAGAATGCCTAAGTATGTTCAGTCCATCAGGACTTTCAAGGGCAACACCTTCAACAGAATCCCCATCAACCACGAGGTATGCGAGATCTTTGAGCTCCCCGTTTACCCTTTGAGCGACGATGTTCTTCTCAGTAAATAGATTAAATCCAGTCGAGTCGGCTGGCACCTGTGCTGCCTTGCCATCAAGGTGAATCGACAAGAGATCATTGCTGTTCAAAAGTTACTCCGTAATGCGGGACTGATTGTTTCTATTGAAGCCAAGTCTATTCCAGCAAGGTTAGGCGAGCCTTGCTAGATATCGACACAAAAGTAGTGTTTTGTTGTCCATATGCACAAACCTAATGATCCAGCCTTGGATGCCGCACTCTCATCTGTTGAATTCCAACGCAATTCAATGGCTGCAAAGCTCAATTGGCTAAGAGCAGGTGTGCTTGGCGCTAACGATGGAATCATGTCCACCTCAGGTCTAATCCTCGGTGTAGCAGCCTCCCCCGGCGTCTCCTCGGCAACCATTGTTATCGCTGGCGTAGCTGCTGTGGTAGCCGGATCTATTTCTATGGCCGGTGGCGAATACACATCGGTTAGTGCTCAAAAAGACAGCGAAAAGGCGGCTCTTGTTGTCGAACGCAAGGAACTAGCTGACAACCCTGAAGGTGAGTTGCGTGAACTTGCATGGTTCTATGAGCAAAAAGGAATCTCGCCGACGCTAGCGATTCAAGTTGCTGAAGAATTGACGGCCAAGGATGCTCTCAA
>JAPLAJ010000038.1 GCA_026393335.1 Rhodoluna sp.
GAACCGCATGCTTCCAGCGAAGGTTCAACAGAACCAAGAGGAAGTCGACGCCCAGTTTGATTCAATTGTTTCTTCACAGAAGATGACTGTTGGCGGAACAGCAATCAAGATTGCAGGCCTATTTGTTCTGCTACTAGCAGGCGCCTTTGTTGCTTGGAATGTTCCAGCAGTACAGGTTGCAGCAATTCCAAGTGCTTTTGTAGCTTTTGGTCTAGCACTTTGGATCACCTTCTCTAAGAAGATCCGTCCAGCTGCTGTTATTGCTTATGCAGTGGTTGAAGGTATCTTCATCGGTGCTATCTCATTCTTGTTTGAATATTTGTATCCAGGCATCGTTATGAACGCTGTTATTGGAACCCTAACCACAGCAGGAGCTATGTTCACTGCTTACTCACTAGGTTGGGTCAAAGTTAACTCTCGTTTCACCAGAGTCATGACCTTTGCTCTTATTGGTTATGCAGGCTTTGGTCTAGTCAACCTAATCGTCTCTCTAGTAACTGGCACATCAGGTATCTATGGCACAGAGTTCGGTTGGCTAGCAGGTCTAGTTGGAGTAGGTCTTGCCGCCTTCACCCTAAACCTAGACTTCGAAGACATCGCTCAGGGAGCAGCTCAAGGCCTTCCTAGAGAAGTTGAATGGAAAGCAGCCTTCGGTCTTCTAGTAACCATGGTTTGGTTATACCTAGAGATCCTAAGATTGCTCTCTATCTTCAATAGAGACTAAACAAGTTCTAAGGAAGAGGCATCTGAGAGATCAGGTGCCTCTTTTCTTTTAGCCTTCCATTCATTCCATAGCTCATCTAAACGCCAAGCGTTCTCAGCCATGATGGAAACACCTTTGATACCTGTTCTTCTAACCTTGCCACCAATAAGCATCAACTTAGTGTTGAACAGCAGATGAGAACATTTCTGTTGAGCTTCATCAAAGAAGGTTGAATCAGAACAACCTGAACCATCATCTAAAGATATAAAGACAACTCTTTTGCCAGATCTCATTGGGGGAGTCTGAGTGGCAACACGAACACCTGCTACTAAGACATTGGTTTTGTTTCTAATGGTGTTTAGTTCAGATGCTAAGACAACACCTAGTTCATCAAGCATTGGTCGATACTTCTCTAATGCATGCTGAGTGATATCCATCCCTAAGAGATTTAGTTCAGCCTCAACTTTTTCATCCACACCCATCTCAGGATTACCTTTAGGTAAAGGCTCAACATACTTGCCATAGAACAAAGAATCAGCATCATCTTCAAGAGGTCTTACCTTAATAGCGTTTAGTTCTTTGACCCTAGCCAAAATGTCTCCACGAGTTGAATCAAGAGATCTTTCTAGAGAATCAAAAGCTCCAATAAGAGCTAATCTTTCAAAAGTTCTTTTAGAGGGTTTAGCTCTTAGATAGAAATCACTAAGACTTGAATAAGGTTGACCTGCAATAAATCTCTTTATCTCTGTTTCACTTATTGACTGTAAGTCAACAAAAGATAACCTAACTCCTGTGTCAGGACTACCATCAGGCTTAGTGCCAACTCTTTCAACATGAAACACATTCGAAGACTTATTGATATCAACTGGCAGTAATCGAACACCTAGTCTTCTAGCCTCAGCTACCAACAACCTTCTCGGATACATCCCAGGATCATGAGTCATAAGCCCTGCTATGAACTCAGTAGGGAAGTGAGTCTTTAGCCAAGCCGACTGATAGGTCGGCATGGCAAAGGCAGCACCATGAGCCTTACAGAACCCAAAGGAACCAAAGCCTTCCAAGATCTTCCAAACCTTATCTATAACTACTGGTGAGTACCCCTTCTTAGCAGAAGCAGTTCTAAAGAACAGTTCTATTTGTTCTTTAGTTCCGGGCTTTTCTAAAGATCTTCTAAGTTCGTCTGCACGAGCTAAACCACAACCGGTCATGGTGTGGAGGATACGAAGAATATGCTCGTGGAAGATAACAACACCAAAGGTTTCACTAAGGATTGGCTTTAGATCAGGGTGAATGTATTCAGCCTTCTCAAAGCCATGTCTTCTATCTAGGTAAGGAGCAATCATGTTGCCCTTCATAGGTCCTGGTCTAAACAAAGAGATCTGGATAGTTAGATCATTGAACTCAGTTGGTTGATGCTTACCGGTTAGTTCTCTTTGTCCAGGAGATTCAATCTGAAAGACACCTAAGGTATTAGTTGTTCTAATAGCTTTGAAAGTAGCTGGATCATCTTTAGGAATCCTGTCTAAATCAAAGTCAATGCCTCTAACTCTCTTTATCTCACTAACCGCATAAGCCATAGTGGACTGCATGCGAACACCTAGAACATCTAGCTTTAGTAACCCCATCGGGTCCATGTCATCTTTATCAAACTGGCTCATCGGTAACCCCATACCGCTAGGTTCAACAGGAGTTAACAAAGGAAGAGTTAGATCTCCCAAGATAACTCCGCAAGGATGCATCGAGATGTGTCTTGGGATTCGATCTAACCTTTCAGTCATATCAACCAACAGGTTCATAACCCTGTCCTTTTCAACCTCTTCAGCAAAGGCAGCTAGTTCAGGCTTTACCTTCAAAGCATTACGGAAACTAGAAGCACTAAAGCGCCACATGTTAGAAGCAATCTCATCAACCTGGTCAGGATCTATTCCTAGTGCTAATGCGCTATCGCGCATAGCTCCACGTCCACGGTAAGTGGACTGCATAGAAAGCAAAGTAACCCGCTTAGAGCCATACCTCTTGAAGATAGCCCTATAGATGTCATGTCTTCTAGCTGATTCAACATCGATGTCTATATCAGGCAAAGATGATCTCTCAACAGATAAGAACCTTTCAAACAACAGATCATGTTCAACCGGATCAACCGAAGAGATACCCAACAAGTAATTAACCAGTGAGCCCGCACCGCTGCCTCTGGCAGCAATGCGGATATTCATGTCTCTAATCATCTGAGCAACATCAGCAACAGTTAGAAAGTAAGTAGCAAAACCTAACTTGTTTATAGTTATCA
>JAPLAJ010000028.1 GCA_026393335.1 Rhodoluna sp.
CTTCAAGTTGAGCACCCAGTATCAGAAGAAGTAACAGGCCTTGATCTTGTTCGTGAGCAGTTCAGAATTGCTGAAGGCGGCAAGCTTGAATACGGTGACCCAGTTGTCACTGGTCACTCCTTTGAATTTAGAATCAACGGTGAAGATGCCGGTAGGAACTTTATGCCAGCTCCTGGCTCTGTTCACACCTTCAAGGTCCCTGGTGGTCCTGGTGTTCGAGTAGACACCGGTGTTGAAGCAGGATCTGAAATCTCAGGTTCATTTGACTCAATGATTGCAAAGCTAATCGTTACAGGCTCAACAAGACAAGAAGCTCTTGAGAGATCTAGAAGAGCACTTGCAGAATTACATATCGAAGGAATGCCTACAGTTATTCCTTTCCACAGAAAGATTGTGAACGACCCTGCATTTATTGGATCAAACGGTAAGTTCGGTATCTACACCCGATGGATTGAAACCGAGTGGAATAACGACATTGAGCCTTGGTCTGGATCAAACCAACCAGGTGCTCAAGCTCCAGCTCGTAACAGCGTTGTTGTTGAAGTTGATGGAAAGCGAATTGAAGTTAGTCTTCCGAAGCAACTATTCCTAAGTGGTGGATCTTCTAAGCCTGCAGCTCACGCTCCTAAACGCAAAGCTCACACCGATGTTCAGGTTGATTCAGGTAAGCACCTAACCGCTCAGATGCAAGCAACTGTTGTGAAGATTGCAGTTGCTGAAGGCGACAAGGTAGCAGCAGGTCAACAACTTCTAGTTCTAGAAGCTATGAAGATGGAATCTCCTCAGAACGCAGTCAAAGACGTAGTTATCAAAAAGATTCACGTAGCGGTAGGTGCAACAGTTCCTGCTGGCACCATGCTTATTGAATTCGAAGAGTAGTCTCCATAAAAGACGAAGCTTCAATTTGAAGATTGTCACACATGAAATCTGACCCAAGTGTTTAGATAGTTACATGAAACTCAGACCTCTGACATTGGCAGATGAAGCCCAGGCTCTGCAAGCGCATTCAGAACTTGCAATGGATAACTTTGAATTCCTTCTTGGTTACTCAGAGGGCATCGCGTGGCCCGAATATCTTGAGGTCCTCAGCAATGAATTTTCGGGGACGAACTTGAAGGAAGGGCGAGTTCCTGCAACATTTATGATTGCTGAGATTGATGGCGAACTCGTTGGCAGAACTTCTATTCGTCATGAGCTAAACGACTTCTTGTTTAGTGTTGGTGGCCACATTGGCTATGGAGTAAGGCCGAACTTTCGCCGACAGGGATACGCAACCGAAATCTTGAAGCAGTCACTTACCTATATAAACCAACTAGGAATTACAGAGGTTCTAGTCACCTGCCGTGATGACAACGTGGGCTCATTCGAAGTCATTCAGTCGCAGGGTGGAATTCTAGAAAACAAAGTTGAATATGAAGGTGCATTATGGCGAAGGTATTGGATTAAGAAGTTCTCTTAAAGACGGCCCTTGTTTCAAGCCCTAATTAGCTATAGAGAACCTGCGACTGTGCCAATAAGGACGAGATAGTGCCTTATTTGTTGCAGATTGCTCCGCTCCTAATCGTGCCGCAGATATGAAGATTAGACTTGACGTATGAGCAATCCATTAGATGATCCAAAGGCGGATCCCTTCCAAATAGCACAGCAAGCAGCCAAAGTAATTGCTGTCAAGTCCGGTATCGCCCAACACGATATCGCCCTTACCCTAGGCTCAGGCTGGGCTAAGGCAGCTGACCTTATTGGTGAAACGGTTTCAACTATTGATGCTTCAGAGATTCCTGGGTTCACTAGATCAGAGGTTGTTGGACATGTCTCAACTATTCGCTCAATCCTTCTTCCTTCAGGTAAACATGCTCTAGTTCTAGGAGCTAGAACTCATTACTACGAAGGCCATGGAGTTAGAACTGCAGCAGCAGCTGGAGTAAAAACCATGATCTTGACTAACGGTGCTGGTGGTATCAAAACTTCTTGGAAGCCTGGCACACCAGTTCTTATTAGCGATCACATTAACTTCACTTCAGCTAGCCCTATCGAAGGCGCTAACTTCGTTGACCTTACAGATCTCTACGCACCTCGACTGAGAGATATTGCTAGAACAGTGGACTCATCTTTAGATGAAGGTGTCTACATGCAGTTCCGTGGACCACACTATGAAACTCCTGCTGAAGTTCAAATGGCTAAAGCTATGGGAGCACACATCGTAGGTATGTCAACTGCTCTTGAAGCAATTGCTGCTAGACAGTCAGGTCTTGAAGTTCTTGGACTTTCACTTTCTACTAACCTTGCTGCTGGTATTAGTGATTCACCACTTAGCCATAAAGAAGTTTTAGAAGCAGGTAAAGAAGCTGAGCCTCGCATCAGCGCATTGCTTGCTGCGATTGTAGCCAAGCTCTAAAGATGTCTTTAGAAGAACTAACCTCTCAAGCATTAGCTTGGTTGAATCAGGATCCAGATCCAGAAACTAGATC
>JAPLAJ010000068.1 GCA_026393335.1 Rhodoluna sp.
AAAGTAGCAGCAGGTGTTTTGAGCGCTGGCCATGCCAGGGCGATTCTGGCCCTCGAGAGTTCGGAACGAATGACCGAATTGGCAGATAAGGTGATCAATCTAGGTCTATCTGTAAGAGCGACTGAAGAATTAGTTAAGAAACCAGGCAAGCAAGGCAAAGTCAAAGCCGGAACTAAGCAAGCAGCTCTGAAAACTTTAGCTGAATCACTTGGCAACAGTTTAAACACCTCGGTTCGAATCAAGCTCGGTCTTCGCAAGGGAACCATCGAGATTGATTTCGCAAGCGTCGAGGATATGAAGAGGATTCTTAAAGAACTTGGTCAAGAAACCAAGTTTTAAGCTTCAGTTCCATCAAAAGTTATCCACATAGCCAAAAACGCAGTTATCCACATGCTTATGCACAGGCTTATCCACAATTTGAACTGTTGAGCCTGTGGATAACTTTAATTTGACTAGGAAGCTAGTTCTGCAGAAATAGTCTTAGCCAACCTCTCAACGCCTACTCGAATGTTTTCAGGTGTTGGATATGAGTAAGAAATTCTCAAAAACTCTTGCCCAGTTCCATTTCCATAAAAAGCAGTGCCAGGAGTGTATGCGACAAGGTTATCGACAGCTCTTGGCAACATTTTCTTAGAATTAATGCCCTCCGGCAGATCAACCCAAAGGTAGAAACCTCCACCTGGGCGAGTTGTTGTTAGTTCTGGAAGGAATTCCTTCATCGCCTCGAGGGCAGCGTCTCTGCGAACTCGGTACTCTCCTCTGAATACTCCGATTTGAGCTTTCCAGTCATTTGTACTCAGGTATTCGCTGATCATCAATTGGCTAAATGCACTTGGACACAACACAGCGGACTCGTTAGCTAGAACCAGCTTTTCTTTAATTGAGGGTGGAGCTAATACATATCCAACTCGGAATCCTGGAACAAGTATTTTTGAGAATGATCCAAGATAGATGACGCCTTCTTCATCCATTGAACGCAAAGCGTCAGGTGCTTTTTCTTCGAAGTAGAGCAAGCCGTATACGTTGTCTTCTAAAACCAGAATGCGATTACTGCGACAGATTTCAAGAATTTTAGCTCTTCGTTCTGCAGCTAATGTCACACCACTTGGGTTCGCAAAGTTTGGAACCAAATATAGAAACTTAATGTTTTTACCAGCGGCTTGAACACGTTTGATTGTTTCTGCAAGAGCATCGGGGGAGATACCTTGGTCGTCTGTGTATACGTGTTCGATGTGAGCCTGTCTTGCGCGGAACACACCGAGAGCGCCAACGTAACTAGGGCCTTCGGCCAAGACAACATCACCTGGGTCAAGAAAGAGTGATGAAACTAAATCCAAACCATGTTGCGAGCCAGTTGTGATAACTATGTTTTCGACATCACTCTTGATTCCTTCAAGAGCCATAATCTCCTGAATATGCTCACGCAATTTCGGGTCACCCTGTCCACCTGAATACTGCAGTGCAACAGCTGACCTATTACTCATCAGTGATTGGAAAGTTTCAATCATGCGCTCTTTAGGTAGGGCTGGAACGTACGGCATACCACCGGCGAGAGAGACTACCTCAGGTCTTGATACAACGGCGAATAACGCCCTAACCTCAGATGCAGACAACCCGTTAGCTCGGGAAGCATATCTATCGGACCATAAATCATTAGCCATTAGTGCCTTCTTTGTTTAGCGTGAAACATGTACAAGTTAAACGAAAAACGGCTAAGGAGCGATAGGCCCCATAGCCGTTTAACTTAGAACAAACTTAGTTTATAAATGCGCTCAAGTCTGCCAAAAGCGCTGGCTTTGGCTTTGCACCAATGATTGACTTCACAACTTCACCATCTAGGAAAACCTGCATCGCAGGGATTGAGGTGATTCCATACTGCTGAGCCAATGCAGGCTCTTCGTCAACGTTGACCTTCACGATGGTGATCTTGTCTGCGTGCTCACCGGCAATCTCGTCAAGAATCGGTGAAACCATTCGACAAGGTCCGCACCATTCAGCCCAAAAGTCAACAAGTACTGGCTTTGAAGATGAAAGTACATCGGCCTGAAAAGTTGCGGTGGTTACGTTTTTTGCTGCCATGATTAGCTCCTTATTTGTTAAGACTATTTTAGGTTACTTAGGTAGTGTTCTGCGTCCAATGCAGCCACACATCCTGAACCTGCCGCAGTGATTGCTTGTCTATAGGTTGGGTCAATAACATCGCCTGCTGCGAAAACTCCAGGCAAACTTGTCTTCGATGAGCGACCATCGACTTGAATGAATTTCTCTTGAGTTAATGTCAATTGATTCTCAACCAACCACACTCTTGGATCATTACCAATAGCGATAAACAAACCATCTAAGTCCATAGTGTTTGTTGAGCCATCGACTAGGTTGGTTGTCTTAATTCCAGTTAGTTTTCCTTCACCCAAAAGTTCGCTGACTTCTGTGTTCCAAATAACTTCAATCTTTGGATTATTCATGGCTCGATCTTGCATAATCTTTGAAGCCTTGAATGTGTCTCTTCGGTGAATTAGATAAACCTTGCTAGCAAATCGGGTAAGGAAAGTTGCTTCCTCCATAGCTGAGTCACCGCCACCAATTACTGCAATTGTTTTCTCTCTGAAAAAGAAACCATCGCAGGTAGCACACCAAGAAATTCCGTAGCCACTTAGTTCCTTTTCACGAGGCAAACCAAGTTCTCTGTATGCTGCACCGGTAGCCAAGATAACTGTCTTAGCTTCGTAAGTTTTTCCGCCACCAGTTTTGACAATCTTTACAGGCCCAGTTAAATCAACTTCCACAACATCATCTAAGAGAACTTCGGTTCCAAAGCGTTCGGCTTGAGCTCTGAAGGCATCCATTAGCTCAGGACCTTGCAAACCAGTAGGGAAGCCAGGGTAGTTCTCAACCTCAGTGGTCTTCATCAACTCACCACCTGCTTCGACAGATGAGGCAATCAATAGTGGATTCAGACCAGCTCGACCGGTGTAGATTCCTGCGGTATAGCCTGCAGGTCCAGATCCGATAATGATTACTTCATGCAAGGTGTGCTCCAGATTTTTGTAGAGAGATGATGTGGTTATGGACAGTTTA
>JAPLAJ010000073.1 GCA_026393335.1 Rhodoluna sp.
CATCAAAGAACCACTGGGACCTATATTCCATTTCATGCAGCTTGGCTAATTCTTCACCTCTTGCTGGCACTGGTGCTAGTTGGTAAGGGTCGCCAAACATAACTACCTTGCAGCCACCAAAAGGAACCTTAGGCTTACCCCTAGCTGTCTTGAGCGCCACATCAATAGCGTCCATCAGGTTAGCTGAAACCATTGATACCTCATCGATGATGAGCATGTCTATTTCACGAAGAACTTCACGCTGTCTTCTGCCTAGGTGCTTGGCGACTTCTCCTGGAGTTAGAGCACCGAAAGCAAAGCCAAATAGGGAGTGGATGGTTATGCCGCCCACGTTGTATGCCGCTACGCCAGTAGGGGCACAAACAACAACCTTCTGGCCTGTGTTATCCCTCAGGTAACCAAGCAATGTTGACTTACCAGTGCCAGCTCTGCCGGTGACAAAGACGGTTTGACCGTCTTTCTCAATGTATTGATATAGGGCGAGTTGTTCTTTGGAAAGTTTGATTGTTGACAATTAGTTCCTTGGTTCTTCTTTACGTTTTGCTAGAGCGTCTAGCATACGGTTGTATTCAGCCAAATCTTCGTTGCCACTTCTATCACTTGCTCTATCTAATCGCTTGGCGTCTCTAGCATCTGATCTAGCCCACTGCATCGCAACAATGATAGTGATTGCAGCAGTTGGTAGCTCACCTATTCCCCAAGCTATAGCACCACCGGTTTGTTGATCAGAGAGTGGATCTTGTCCCCAGGTTCTACCCATCGCACCGAACCAGTCAGCGAGTAACAATGTGTTTGAGCTCATGATTGCTAAACCAAAGAATGCGTGGAAGGCGAGTGTTCCAATCAGAAGCATCAGTCTTTGCGGATAACCAAAGCGTGCAGGGCCTGGATCAATTCCAATAAGTGCTTGAACAAATAGATATCCGGTAATCACAAAGTGCACAATCATCCACTGGTGGCCTATGTGTTCTCTAGTTGCCCAACCAAAGATCGGTGTGAAGTAAAAGACAACCAAAGAGCTAGCAAAAAGCATGGCTGAGACTATCGGGTGAGAGATGAACTGTGCGTACTTAGTTTGAACAACCCAGAGTACCCACTCTCTTACTCCTCTTGAATCGTCTTGTCGTTTAGCTACTGCTCTAGCAAGAAGCGTCACCGGTGCCCCTGGCACTAGTAGAACAGGAACACCCATGGTTAGCAGCATGTGGGCGAGCATGTGAACGCTGAACAGGTATTGCTCGTAAGCACTGAAGTAACCATTGGTCACATAAGCAAGTAGAGCTACACCTGCTAGCCATGAAGCAGTTCTACTCCAAGACCAAGAGTCTCCTCTTTGTCTTAGTCGCCAGACACCAACTAGATAGAACAGAGCAAGTGCACCGGTTATCAGAAGCCACAGTAGATCTGGTTTGAAGGTAGTGGCCCATGTCCACATCCCAGGCTCTGGAGGCAACTTAGCGCCTGTGAGTATTTCAGCTGGAGTGAGATCACCGATAGGGAAATCAGATACTGGGTTAGCGGTTCTAGCCAGTGCTGAACCCAAGCCAATAGCCGCCCCGAAGATTACAAACTCGACTGCTACTAGATTCCAAAACTTCTTGGCGTTTTCTTGTAATTCGCCAATTAGTTTTCTTCTATGCAAAGCACCGATAATGCCCAAGATTATGAAAGCAATGGTTTTTAGTAAAACAACTTGTCCATAGCCGGTTGTGAAAAGATTCTCGATAGTTCCAATGCGTATTTGAGCAGAGGCGAAACCTGATGCAATAACTAGAGCAAAACCTAGTAAAGCTAGCGAAGAGAATCTGTTCACAATGTTGATGGTTTGATCAGCTCGATAAGCAAATACGATGGCTACCAATCCACCGACCCAAATACTGATACCAACTAGGTGCAAACCTAAAGAGTTCACTGCCATTGCATGGCTTGCAGATCCAGCTGCGTGTCCGCTCAATGCAACTGGAACTAGAGAAGCTAAACCAATTGCTGCACACACTGCAACGCTAAAAAGCCTACGAATTAGCAGGGTGGTTATTGAAAGGACAAAGGCTGCCAAAATGTTTAGTCCCAGCATTTGTCCTAATTGAATATCCGTTACAAAGATGAACAGTTGATCTGCAAATGAAGCGTCTAAGGAAAGCTCTGACCCAGTGACCATAAGAAAGGTTGAGAGCAGATACGCAGTTCCAGCTAAAGCCCAAATTGCTGAAGCCACTGCTGCAACTGAAAGCGTTTTCGTAAACGCTTTGCTTTTAGTGCCTAAAGCAAATGCTGTGAAGACCAGAGAACCGATTGCTATTGCTTGAGCAACATTGTTTATTGATCTAAAGCTAGGTGTTCCCCAGCGGAGAAAATCTCCAGTGTCGCCTAGTTCACTAGGAACTGCAGCACCTCCGGTGACCATGCCAACAATCAGTCCAACTGCTGTGCCAACTGTTAAAAGACAGCTCACCGCTACCCAGTTAACAGTTTTGATTGTGGTCATTGAACAAGCCTAAGTTAAAGCAAAACGACGCACCGAAGTGCGTCGCCTGCTTGTGTAACTAAAGATTACTTAACTGC
>JAPLAJ010000051.1 GCA_026393335.1 Rhodoluna sp.
AAGTTCAACGGCAAAGCTGCAACCAGCATTGTTCGCGTTGACAACTTCACAATTACTGCAACTACGCCAGCAGGTGTAAAAGGCTTTGCAGATCTAGAAATTACTCCTGCAGGTGGATCTTCTATTTCTAACAAAACTGTTTTCGCTTACTTCGAGTTACAGGTAGCTCCGCAGATTGATGAGTCAAGTTTGACCTGGCTTCCTCCTGCCGGCGGTGTTCCCGTAACTGTTCGAGGTAAAAACTTCAAGGGTACCGATGGCAAGCCAGGTAAGGTTTACATCGCAGGAACTCTTGTAACCGCAACTGTTTCAGCAGATGGAACTAGCGTTACCTTTACGCCTCCAGCTCTTGCTCCATCTAATGGCGCTTATGAATTCAAGATTGTTACCAACGAAGGTACGGCTTGGAGAAACATCTTCCGCGTTGCTATGCCGCCGTCAGGCCCTCCAGGTGGTTGTGAATACAACACCGGTGGCGATAGAAACATCGATGGCATGGGTAGCAGAACTATCTACCTAAACAACAATGCTCTTCTGCTTGGCGAACTAGGTAATCCAACCGTTACTGTGAATGGCATTGAATCGCCAATCGTTGTTGCAGGTAACACTGGTGGAAACGCACCTAGAGACTTTGTAACTTTTGATATTCCAACTACACCAGCTATTCCTTTGGGTTCTGTGTCTGTTGTTGTGAAGTTAGGTCAAAACGCAGGATCAATTACTAACGACTGTTTCACGCGTTTTGCCTACCTGTCAATTACTGCTCAGGACAAGACCATCATGTTTGGTCAGAACCCAGGTGAATTCCTAAAGACTGTGGTTGGTGAAAGAGGAACTGACAAGGTTACTTCTGTTGTTCTTTCATTCACCGGTATCGATGGAATCAACTACCCAACTAGCACAACTGTTCCTACAGCTGCTGGTCGCTACCAGATTCGTCCTAGCAGCGCCGTGATGAACCCAGGTAATTCAAGTAACTACAACTGGCTTTACTACGATGGTGTGTTCACAATTCAGGGTATCCCTGCTGTTGTTAGAGCAATCCAGTGCACAACTAAGGTCTATGGCGATGCAAATCCAACCATTGGATACTCAGTTACTGGTTTGCCAGAGAACGAAAGCATCAAGAATGGATCAATTAGCTACGTTTATGAGGGCTACAACACTGCAGGTAATTACTATGGCCCAACCACAGCGATGCCTACTCGTGCAGGTACCTACACAATTACTCCAAGAGATGCTCAGCTGAACTCAGTAAACACAGCATCAATCTCATTTACATATGAGTCTTGTGAATATGTGATTACTAAGCGTCCGGTCTCTATCCAAGCTCTTGATTCCACAAAGATTTATGGATCTTCTGACCCATCAAGAACATGGACATTCACTAACCCATCAGATAAGAACCTAGCGCCAGGAGATTCAACTCTTGCTGGCCCTACAGCGATTGAGCGTTACGAGGGTGAGAATGTTGGAGCATACGACTACGTTCCAGCAAGCCTTGATGAGTACAACCCTGACTATGAAATTACTTACTCATACTGGGGTGAGCTAACAATCTCTAAGAAGACCATTACAGTAACCGGTACAAACACTACTAAGAACTACTGCGAGCCAGATCCTGAATTCACTTTCACATCTGCTGGTCTTTTGTTCGGCGATGAGCTAAGTGGTTCGCTATCTCGTGTTGATGGTAACAACGTAGGTAACTACGCTTACACCGCAGGAACACTAGATGGTGGAAACAACTACATTATTAGCTCTATCTCAGGAGGACAGCTAACAATTACCTCATGTCCTCTATACCTTGAAGCTGAATACCAAGAGAAGATCTATGGTGAAGTTGACCCAACCTTGAGCTACAACTTCGTTGGTGACTATGGTCTGATGTTCAGCGACTCTCTAACCGGTGCGCCGACAAGAGCAGTTGGAACAAACGTTGGAACCTATGTAATTAGCAAGGGAAATCTAAGTGGTGGAGCTAACTACTCAATTACTTTCTATAACAACAACCTTGTTATCACTAAGCGTCCAATCTGTTTCTCAACTGATGACAAGTCAAAGGTCTATGGAAACGCTGATCCTGTGTTCACCAAGGCACAAGTCACTAACTCGCAGTGTTACTCATTGATTGGTTCTGACAGCGTTACCGGTTCTCTTTCGAGAGAAGCTGGAAGTGCAGTTGGTTACTATGCAATAACTGCAGGATCTCTGACAGCTGGTAACAACTACGAAGTTTCTGTTACTTCAGGTCAGCTTGAAATCACCAAGCGTCCGATCACCATTACTCCTGCTGCTAAGAGCAAGACCTATGGTGACAATGACCCAACTTTGACTTTCTCTGTCACCACAGGAAACCTAATTGGCTCAGACACTCTTGCTGGAAGCCTGAGAAGAACTGACAATGAAAATGTTGGTATCTACGATTATGTTCTAAGCGAAGAGTTGTATCTTTACAACCCGAACTATGACATCACTGTAAATAACACCAACAAGTTCACGATCAATAAGAAGACCATTACTGTTACAGGTGTAAACACTGAGAAGTATTACGGTGAATCAGATCCTGAACTTGATTACACCTCAACAGGTTTGATCAATAACGACAGATTGTCTGGCGACCTAACTAGAGCTCCAGGTGAAAACGTCGGTAGCTACAACTACAGCATTGGAAACCTAACTGGTGGAGATAACTACAACATCTCTTCATTCAGCGGTGGAAAACTAACTGTTCTAAAGCGTCCGGTGGATGTTTGTGCAGAAAAGAATTCAAAGACCTATGGAGATGCTGATCCAACACTCAGCTATACCATCTGTGGTGAATTCGGCTTAGTTTCAACTGACGCATTCACAGGTGCCATCACTCGTGCAACTGGTGAGAACGTAGACACCTACAGAATTCAAAATGGAACTCTAGGCTTGTCTGCAAACTACACCTTGTCGTTCTATGAGGCAGATTTTGTTATTGACCCTAAGAAGATTTATCTAGATGCGCCTAATAAGACCAAGGTCTATGGTGATGCAGATCCTGCTCTAACTTGGGCACTAGCAGCTGGTTCTGCTTGGGTAGGTTCAGATTCACCTACAGTGAATTTGACCAGAGCAGAAGGCCAGAATGTTGGAAACTATGACATCTCAGTTAGCTCTGTAACCGGTGGTTCAAACTACGATATCGAAGTTACCTCAGGGTATCTAGAAATCACCCAGCGCTATATCACTGTAAAGCCAGATGGAAACACCAAGGTTTATGGAGATAACGATCCAACTTTGACTTTCACTGTTTCTGTCGGTTCGCTTGGTTACAAGGACGAGCTAGCGGGAGATCTCTCTAGAGCTTCTGGCGAGAACGTTGGTAGCTATGCGGTTGACCTAGGTGACTTTGTTGCAAGCAACCCGAACTACAACATCTCTCTTGATGCAACCAACCAGTTCAGCATCACAAAGAGAGACATCACAGTTACCGCTGAGGCAAAGACTAAGGAGTATGGCCAGGAAGATCCTTCCCTTACATACACCACTTCAGAAACAGAACTTCCTAACGGAATCAATGTTGAACTTGATGGTTCATTGGAGAGAGTTCCTGGTGAAACTGTTGGCGATCACAACATCGTGCAGGGTAGCGTTCTAAACACCAACAACACAAACTACACAGTCACTTATGTTGGTGCCAAACTCACCATCACAAAGCGAGATGTTTCTATTTGTGCTGATGACAAGGAACACATCTATGGAGAATCTAGACCTGCAAACTCAGCTGCGCTTTGTGCTGGCAGTAGCTTTGTCGGCCCTGATGCTCTTGGAAGCGTAACCTTCACCTTCTCAACCGCTAACCCGGTAAATGCTGGTGATTACACAATCACTCCAAGTGCCGCTGTTCTATCAACAGGAAACCTTGCTAACTACAACATCACTTACGAGAATGCGACTCTGACAATCACCAAGCGTCAGATCACAGTTACTGCAGCGGATAAGGAGAAGGCTTATGGTCAAAATGACCCTACCTTCAACTACACCATCACTTCAGGAACGTTAGTAGGTTCAGACAGCTTCACAGGAGCTCTTTCAAGAGAATCCGGTGAAAACGTTGGTTCTTACGATGTGACTCTAGGTGCATTGACTCTTGGCGATAACTACGACATCACCGTTGGCGGTGGAAAGCTAACCATCAACAAGCTAGCTATTCGTGTTATCCCTTCTCCTAACCAGAGGAAGTCATACGGTGATAGCAACCCAACTTACCTATTCACTACCAACATTGTCTTGCCATTCTCTGAATCATTGGCAGGTGCTTTGGATAGAGACTCAGGTGAAGATGTGAACGCATACGCGTACTCATTGGGAACTGTAGGAACATCTAACTCAAACTATGAGATCACCCTCGATACTGTAAACAAGTTCAACATTGAAAAACTTGTAATTACAGTTACTGTGGACAATCTTGAGAAGTTCTATGGAGAAACAGATCCTGCATACACCTTTACTTTCGCTCCTTCAACATTAGGTAATGGAAGCCCAATCACTTTGAATGGTGCTCCAACCAGAGCAACTGGTGAAAACGTAGGAGAGTATCTAATTTCAGTAGGAACTCTCTCTGCTGGATCTAACTACACTGCAAACATTTCTGCAGGCTCCAAGCTAACAATCAAGAAGCGTCCGATTACTCTGACAGCTGGAGATAAGACCATGGTTTATGGTTCTAGCCTTCCTGCTAACACTTTCGAACTAACTTCAGGAACAATGGCTGGTTCAGAAACTGTTTCTTCAGTTACCTACACCTACTCAACTAACCCACCGAAGAATGTTGGTGCTTACGACATCACTCCGAGTGCAGCAGTTGTTGCAGGAGGACTGGCAAGTAACTACGAGATCACTTATGTAAAGGGTGAGCTAGAGATTACTAAGGCAGCACTTACTATCTACCTATCAGATGGAAACTCTGACTGGGGAGACAAGGTCAGCCCTGCTGGTGCAAGTAGTTCTGAGGGACTAAAGAACGGTGACAAGTTGGGTACCTTCAACTACACCTTCGATGGTTCTGCAACTGTTCCAGCGATGCCTGGTGAGTATGCACTTGATGGAACTGTTGCAACATTCTCAACTGGTACTCCTGACAACTACGACATCACAATCGTTCCTGCGGTTTACACAATCAATGCTCCGTTCTTTGTGAATATTGATCCAAAGCGTGGCCCGGTTGCTGGTGGAACTAGATTCACCATCAATGGATTCGGTTTTGGTCTAAACAACCCTGTTGTGAAGTTCGATGGCTTGGATGCGACCGATGTGAAACTTGTTGGTAGCACCCAGATCACAGGTCTAACTCCACCTCACGTTGAAGGTCTAGTAGCGGTAACACTAATTACCGATCACGGAACTCTGGAACTTGGTGAAGTATTTACTTACTTCCCACCTAAGCCAACCCCTCAGATCACAGCTCTAGCTCCGACTGAAGGTCCAACTACTGGTGGAACCAAGGTCACAATGTCAGGTTCAGCATTCAAGGGCTCTGATGGCAAGGTTGCAAAGATCTATGTCAACGGAGTTCTAGCAACCGGCGTGAAGGTATCTAAGGACGGTAAGACCATTGAGTTCATTACCCCGAAGAACCCACAGGGACCGTCGGATATCAAGGTTGTAACCAAGGATGGAAGCTTCACCTACGCAGCAGGGTTCGAATACATCCCTGGTGCGAAGACCAGCACAGCAACCATCATCTTCGGTGGAGACTCATCGGTTCTTCTAAAGCCGGCCTCTGACAGCCTTCAGAAGCTAATCAAGGGTATTCCTAAGAGTGCAACCATCATCTCAATCAACATCAACGGTTGGGTTAAGAGAACTGCAAGCACAGCCATCGACGCCAAGCTTTCATTGGCTAGAGCAACTGTGACAGCTAACTTCCTAAAGAAGGCTGGCCTAAAGGGTAAGTACGTTCTAAACGGAAAGGGAATTTACCGTCTAGGTAATGACCAAGACCGTAGAGCAGAGATCGAAATTACCTGGATTGATTAGGTAACAAGCTTTTCGGGCAACAGTGGTGGGATTGATAAATCAGTCCCACCACTTGCCTTTAAGCCAGCAATTGCCAAGGTGACCTAAAAAACTTTCAATAATTTACGCATTTATGCTCTAGAGCATTTATACTCTAATTATGGGAAGACAGCCTAAACAAGATAAAGACCAGCTGGATAACTTCGTCGAAGAATGGCGAACTAAGCGAAAGATCTCCAGGCAGGAACTAGCTGATTTAGTGGGGGTTCATTATCAAACGATGAGCTACATCGAACGTGGGGAATACGCTCCTACTCTCGCTCTAACCCTGCGCCTAGCCGCAGCCCTAGATTGCAAAGTTGAACAACTATTCAAATTGAAAGTGAGCATCTAATGTCAAAGCAAAGCATCTTCGCAGAAATTAGAACTGCGCGAGTTGAGCGAATTCTTGACGCCAAGCAGAGTCGTGTTCTGACATCCCCTTGGATGAGGCGGACACTTAGCTTGGTGGCAATTATTTCAAGCTATGCGGTACTAGCAACCTTGCTAATTCCAACCCCATACACAATTAGCAAAACCAATCGTATCCGTCCGGATTACGACTTGATGGATAGCACTTGGCTCTATGACTTCAGAGATACTACTCAAGGCATCGCACTGCTGCTTTTGATTTGGAGTTTCATTCTGCTTCGTATGTCGATGAGAAGAGTCACCTTACTCCCAAATGAGTATTTAGATGAACTTCAGATAATAAATCGAGACTGGGCTTTCAAGACCGGCTACCTAGTGGTTAGAAGAATAGGATTTGGACTTGCCTTGCTGTTTGCCTTCCTAGCAACCGTTGGAAACCAGTTGACGGGTTTCTCCGCAGGCTACGGGATAATCCCTAACGCATTTAGAGCTTTAGAAAGATACGTATCTGATCTAAGCACTGAAGATCCGTTCGGTTTCTACTTCAAAGCTTTTCTACTGCTTGCGTTTGTTGCCTACTCATTTCCATTGATTCTCTTAGCCTGGCGAGAGGCGCGTTTTCCTGAAGTAGTTCCAGAAGCTCAAGTGAATCAAGAGACTAAAGAGCCAAGTACTGAGGCTAGAAAAGCTAAGTTCTACTTCACAGCTCTCAAGTGGATCTTAATTTTCATGGCTGCATGTGCATCACTTGCCATTTCTCCAAACATATTCATGACATTTGGTTATCTCTACTATGTGCTGATTATTCCTCTGGTGTACTGGGTTATTCCAGGATCTGTAGTCCTATTTGTTTGGGCGTCGATTACTGCGACTAAGAGTGTCATATCTGCCAGAAAAGCAGGCTTTTCATCTACACAACAGAAGCGTTGGGCAAACCTAACCACATTGTTTTTGACAATAACTTTGATTCTTGGATTGGCTGTTGGTTCTCTCATGGTGTTTGCATTTTCTAACGCTTGGCGACAACTCGGTCTTGAATCCGGTTTCCTCCTACCAGCCGCATTGCTCTCTGGCTTCTTGATGATTCCAGCTCAGGCAATCTCGATGGCTTTCTTTGCCAAGTTGGAGACCAAGCAGAAGGTAGCGTATGACGAGTAAGGTTCAACGAAGAGTGCGCATAACTGGGATTGTTTTGGGTGTTATTCCCTTGAGCACAATTCCTTTGTACATCGTATTTCAAGACGCTTGGACCCCAATTCCAGGAATAATCATGCTCGTTGCACTGATATCAATTTGGTTTGTGCCAGTGGCAATGGTCCTAGGTTGTATTGATTTAGTCATAGCTATCGGAAACCGATTTGAGATCAGGGTGAAGAAACCTTCAACTGAGTAGTTATAGCGCTTCGGAGTTAGTTGGAAGCGACTTGATAGTCTCTCTAGAGGGATAAACACTGAAAGGCTTTGCAATGAAACGAACTAGCAAGATAGCGCTGTATGCAGCCATTATTGGACCAATACAGTCTGCTTTAGGTTGGATCATTGCAGGTTCGCTTTGGCCAGGGTACGACCAAGCTAAGCAAACTATTAGTGAATTAGCATCACCTGAATCTCCAGTCAAAGAGATCATGTCTACATTCTTTGTTTTCGGTGGAATTCTCACAATTATTATTGCTGTCTATGCAAAGACCATTGCTCTGCCAGGGCGAATAGCTTTGTTTGTTTCAGCTCTTTGCACCTTTGGTCTAACCATCTTCCCGACTCCACTAATTGGTTACTCAGTTGAGCACAGAATCTTTGCAATTGCATCATTTGCTATCTCAGCTGGATGGCCACTACTAGCGATGAGATTATCTAAGGACGCACCTTTTGCTCTTAGACCACTGGCAACTGCTATTGGTACTGCAGCTCAAGCAACCTTGGCGATCTCGTTCCTAATTGTCTGGGCAGATCCTGCTGCAGTGAACATTGGCATCTGGGAGAGAGTAGTTGCTGTTTCACAAGCAGCTTATGGAACTTGGGTTGTTGTTTCTATTTATGTTTGGCAGAGCAAGAGAGATAAAAAAGTTAGCTAAGTTGCCCCTGAACATAGTCCGCAACATCAGCCATAACTCTTGAATCAACTGAGTGACCTAAAGCCGCATAACTCTTTGTGATTGCTTTGGTGTGAGTCTGTAACCAACTGTTCAGAAGAGATACCGAAGTTTTCGGAATCATCTGATCCTCTAAGCCACGTGTGTATATCACTCTTGGTTTTGTCTTTGCTAATTCGGCATCACCTGGTAATTCACCTGTAGCCATGAATCCAGAAAGAATGACAGTTCCTTGAATACGCTCAGGTCTTGTTCTAAGCAGCTGTGTAGCCATAAGTCCACCTTGTGAAAATCCGATAACAATGATTTTGGACTCCGCAGGAATTTGTTGATCTAGCCAATCCCAAAGTGAATCGGTTGCAGCGGAGGCTTCTTCTACAGTGGGGTTCACTAACTCATTTGCTTGGTACCAAGAAAACCCATCGTGTGGGGATGGTAGGGGTGCTCTAGGGGATATCCAAGCTAATTCTGGAAGGAAACTCATCAGCTCGGGCAGATCTCTCTCGTCTGCTCCGTAGCCATGCAAAAACAGAATCACTGGCTCATTAGGTTCGTGACCTTCTAGGTCATGGGAGAGGAATCTAGTTATTGCCTTGCTCATGAGTCATAGCCTACGCAAGCAAGGGCTCGATTATTACTCTTAGTCTCGAATAGTTATTTTCTTATCCGTTTGCTCAAAAGTCTTGTTACCTACCTCATCCCACAGGCTTATCCATAGGGTGTAAGTTCCAGCAGGAGCAGTGTCTGAGAATCGATGAGTTTGTTTGAAGACGCCTGACTTCTTATCCCCATTGACTAGTTCAGCTGTGCCGTCGGCATTTACATACAATCTGAAATCAGTCCAGGAAGAGAAGCCTCCTCCTTCTTTCATAAACCAACCATAAACTCCTGCAACTCCAGTTGCATCTGTTACTCCAGTGCTAACTGAGAACTGCTGACCAGCTTTTGCGGTTTCATCCATGGAAATCTTGTAGACCTCAGGAGCGGCGTTATCTTCTGAACCACCTTCGATAACGAAAGAAATTTGAGTCATGTTTGGTGTTGAGTTACCTAACACATCGACTGCACTAACGAAGAGAGTATATGTCTCATTTACTGCTCGCTCGGGTAGCTTGCATTCAATTTGATAAGAACCACTCTTAGCATCACCGCTAACTAGGTTGCCTTCAATTCCAAAACCACACCAAGTTACCCAGCCAGGAGGGCCACCGATAGATCCCCAAGACTTGTCTACACCTGTGCTGTCTGAAACCGACCAGTTGAGTTTGATTGTTGATCCAGCCTGGAACTTTCTTATCTGTGTAGTCTGAACACCAATCTCTGGGGCTTCTGCATCTAGTTTGCAAGTATCAAAATGAACATCGGATGGATCTTTGCTGCAAGAGTCTGATCCAGCACCTGACCTAATTTGATCTTTACCCAATCCACCGTTTATCGCATCGTCGCCTGTGCCACCAGCAATAGTGTCTGTTCCGGCATCCCCATCAATCAAGTCAGCTTCAGTACCACCGGTAATGGTGTCGCTACCTAATCCACCAGAGATATCATCTTTACCTGTGCCACCGTCGATCGAATCAGAACCGGCATCGCCATAAACATCGTCTGCTCCAGCCCCAGCATTAATCCGATCATTTCCGTTGCCCCCGTAAATCACATCATCGCCACCAAGGCCATTAACAAGATCATTGCCACCGCCAGCACAAATGATGTCGTTGCCAGCAGTGCCTGTGATTCGATCAGCTTTATCTGTTCCATTGATAGTGCAGGCTACTGGCGATAGGGCAGAGCTCATAGTAGGAAAACCAGCCACCAACAAGGGGGTCAATGCCACTAGGACGAGAGTCTTTTTAAGCACGATGGTTCTCCTAACCCGAATATTTATTAGAAATCTAGCACTGAAAAAGCTTGGTTTAATAGTCGAATCTTGGCTTGTCAGAGAAGTTTCAGGCTATAGAAACCGCTTTCACAGACCAGATCTCCGACCCTTTTGACCACCAAAACACAGGTCTTTTCAGACCTCGCAAGTATGATTTTGTACTATGACTAATTTAGACCGCCCTGAAATTGAACCAATGCTAGAGCCAGCACCTAAGGTGTTGACTACCAAAGACATCGTGATTGGCGATGGAGCAGAAGCCCCAGCTAATTCAGTAGTGAATGTTCACTACCTAGGTGTTGACTATGAAAGTGGTGAAGAATTCGATTCTTCATGGGGTCGTGGCGAGTCAATTGAATTTCCACTCAACCGTTTGATTAAGGGTTGGCAAGAAGGTATTCCAGGCATGAAGGTAGGCGGCAGAAGAATGCTTATCTGTCCTCCTGAGATGGCTTATGGTCCAGCTGGTGGCGGCCACGCTCTTTCAGGCAAGACTTTGGTATTCGTTATTGATCTACTAGGCGTTAAGTAGTTCTAACGCTTGTAGGGGCAATGCCTGCAAATGTTTGCACAGCACTTTCCTTGATGTGCTAGAGCTTGGGCGTTGAAAACAAAGTAACCAGTTTCAGGGTCAATGTATCCGGATTCCCTTTCCTCTAATGACTGGTTATGAGCAAGCATGATTGCCTCATAAAAAGGGTTTGCCTTATTCAACCTCTCAGGGTGTGGCTGATTCAGGTCACGACGAACTACATGTTTTTTTGGCATTGAATGACAATCGTATGGCTTGATTCGAAAAAGTCCTCTCAGTCACACCCAATCAAAAAAATGATACGAAGGGATTCTATGTAGGCACATTCTGGATCGAACCGATGCTGGCTCAGGCAGTAGCAGTAGGTTTTCCTGTTCTAGACTGGTCCCAAAGCAAGTGTCCAAGCTAACTGGCGATGGTGGTTGAGAATATATGACGGAAATCCGTGGCACCCTGATTGGTGTTTATAACGCCGACGGTGGACTAGCCGGCGAATTGAGCTACGTCTTCGGACACCTCATCGGCATTAGAAGTTGCAGTCTGTGCGATATTTCTCACTCTCCAATCAAGAAGAAGGCTTCTTTCAAAGAATTAGAACAGCACCTGCTCGAAGATCACGGAATCATTGTGAGAATGGTTCACCTAAACGAACGCAACGAACGTGAGCTAAAGGCATCGGAAGGACGTGAGCCATGCATGCTCCTGGAATATCCAGACCAGTCGATATCTATGTTCCTAGATGCAACAGACCTGAAAGCACTTTCTGGAAGTGTGAAATCACTCAAGAAGTTAATTACTTCAAGACTTGATCTTTATCTATAGGGGAAAGACTAAAACCCCCGCTACTTGAAAAGTGGCGAGGGTTTCAATTGGGTAGGCCCCGTCGGGATCGAACCGACGACCCACGGATTAAAAGTCCGTTGCTCTAACCAACTGAGCTAGAGGCCCTCTTTGTCTACTTTGCAGACTGTCTATTCTAACTTTTTATAGGGGCTAATTTCCCACGAAGCCAATAGTTGCCGTTACGGCCTGCTTCCAGCGGGCGTAGGCTTCTGGACTACAAGGCTCTGGTTCAAAGGTTTTCTCAACTGGGTTCAGGTCAGCTAGTTCCGCAAGAGTGCTCCAGAACCCAACTCCAAGCCCTGCTAGGTAGGCCGCTCCTAGAGCTGTTGAATCTAGGTTTGCAGGTCTTTCTAGGGGCACTCCAAGTTGATCTGCTTGGAACTGCATGAGCAGGCTGTTAGCTGATGCCCCACCATCAACACGAAGGCTAGAGAGTTTGATGCCGGTTTGGCCCATGGCATCAAAGATATCCTTTACTTGGAATGCTATGGCTTCAAGAGTTGCTCTGGCTATGTGAGCGTTAGTTGTTCCTCTGGTCAATCCAAAGATTGAACCAGTAGCTTTAGGTTCCCAGTAGGGAGCACCTAGACCTGTTAGTGCAGGCACAAATACGACGCCTCCGTTATTTTGTACTGTTCTTGCAAGAGTTTCAGAGTCTGCAGATTTTTCAATAATCTTTAGACCATCTCTTAGCCATTGGATAGCAGCTCCAGCTACAAAGACAGAACCTTCACTTGCATAGGTTCTCACTCCGTTTAGTTGCCAAGCAACGGTAGTGATGAGTCCGTTATCTAATACTGAAGATTTGGTTCCAATGTTTTGCAAGATAAAGGCACCTGTTCCATATGTGCATTTAGCTCCGCCAACTTCAAACTGTGTTTGACCAAATAGCGCAGCCTGTTGATCGCCTGCAATTCCTGAAATAGGAATAGTTAATCCAAAGAAGCTTTCCGGGTCAGTTGTTGCCAATTGTCCACTTGAATCAACAACTGTTGGTAGAGCCATGAGAGGAATGTCGAATAGATCTAAAAGTTCCTCTGACCACTTACCCTGGTGAATGTCATAGAGCTGAGTTCTTGATGCGTTAGATGCATCAGTGATGTGTGATTTACCGTTAGTAAGTCTTGAGATCAGGTAAGAGTCAATTGTTCCAGCGATTAGATTTCCGTTGGTAACTTCTTTCCAGATATCAGGTTTGTTGAGTGCAATCCAACGAAGTTTAGAAGCGCTGAAGTATGGGTCTAAAGGTAAACCGGTTAGTTGCTGGACTTTACTAAAAGTGGGATTAGTTCTTAGATCTTCAAGAATCTGAGTTGTTCTTCTGTCCTGCCAGACAATTGCAGGAGTGGGGGAGACTAGTGTCTTCTTATCCCAGAGACCTACTGTTTCTCTCTGGTTAGTAATGCCAAGACCTTTGAAGTTGACTTCACCTAGAGAATCTATAACTTGCTTGACAGCTGACTTGGTTGCCTGCCAGATCTCTTCTAAGTCGTGCTCAACCCAACCTGGTTGAGGAAAGTGCTGAGGGAACTCTTGGTAGCCGTGGGCAGATTTTGAGCCATCTTTATTGATGGCAATTGCAGTTACCCCAGTGGTGCCAGCATCAATTGCGAGAATCATTACCTTCTCCTAGTGAGCCATCGGTTCGTAAATTACATCCTCTGGCTTTAGATCTTTTCTCGGCCACTCGATCAGGAGCATCGCAGCCAACATAAGGGTTCCACCAAAGATTACCTGCAAAGACAATACCTCTTGTCCAACTGCAACTGAAGTAAGGGCAGCAAAGACCACCTCCATAGTCAAGATGATTGCCACCCTCGAGGCATCCATAATCGACTGAGCCCAAGTCTGAATGAAGAAGGCGAGAGCGGTTGCAAACACTGCGGTAAATAGCACAGCAAACCAAACTTCAAAATCAACAGGTGCTTGGTAACCATCAGGCAATGCACCGATCCAACAGAGAGCTGCGACAGTAACTAGTTGAATTACTGTGAGGGCATAAACATCTTTGCCCGGTGACCATTTACCAAGGCCCACGATGTGAAGTGCAAAACCAAGTGCGCAAAGAATGGTCCATATTTGACCAAAGTCAAAGGACGCATCTTTGATGGTGATAAAACCTAAGCCAACTGTTGCAAGAACTGCACCAAGGGCAACAATGGAATTTGGTCTTCTCTTGAAAAGGATCCAGATCAGTATTGGTGTGAGGATTACATAAAGTCCTGTGATGAAACTTGTGATGGCAGCTGTTGAAAGAGTAAGTCCAATGGTTTGAGTTACATAACTAAAACCAAGAACAGCTCCGAGGATAACTCCATAGAGCAGTGTTGGACCTCGGAAAGCTTTTAGAACTTGAGGCTTAACAGCAATCATTAGTGCAGCTGCGATTGTGAATCTGATGGCTAGAAAGTCAAAAACTGGAATCTTGACCATGGCTGGCTTCATCACAACAAATGATGCACCCCAAGCGATGGTTACAAACAACAAGGCAAAAATGGCCAGAGTTGTCTTCTTCATTACCCCAGTCTATTTGCGGCGTTTGATCTTGGTGTCATGGGCAATATGCTTGACCATGCTCGGAAACACTAGCCCGTGCATAGGCAGCACTGTGAGCCAGTAGATGTGCCCTAGCAGGCCTTTAGGGACGAATATGGCCCTCTGAGTGACCTTAGTTCCGCCATCTGCTGTGGACTCTGCATTCCACTCCAGCCAAGCTAGCCCCGGCATCTTCATCTCAGCTCTTAGCCGCAGAAGATTAGGTCTTTCTAAGGCCTCTACACGCCAGAAGTCCAGTGCTTCACCTTCGATTAGGAAGTAAGGGTCACGACGTCCGCGACGAAGTCCAACACCACCGAATAGTCGATCTTGAAGACCTCTTAGTTCCCAAGCCCAGGTGGCAGTTGAGTAACCGTTGTCACCACCGATTGATTCAATGCGCTGCCAAACCTTATCGATTGGATCTTGAGTTGTCTCTGTTCTGACATCTGAATACAAAGTTCCACCAGCCCAGGTTGGGTCAGTTGGAAGTGGTTCGCTAGGTCCACCCTGCAAGGCTGCGTTAGACCAACGAGTTTCAACGTTGGCTTCTTTGATACGAGTAAGAGCAAGTGCAACAGCTGCTTTGAATGTTGTTAGCCCTGCTTTTGGATCTGGAATGTATTTCTTGATTGAATCATCAGAACAAACAACTTCATTCTTCAAGCTATCGATAAGTCTTCTAGCTAAAGTAATTGGAACTGGTGTTACCAATCCAACCCAAGCACTTGAAAGTCTTGGGGTTAGTACCGGAAGTGGCATGATGATTCGCTTACGAAGGCCAGCAGCCTCTGCGTATTGCATCATCAATTCACGGTAGGTAAGAACTTCTGGTCCACCAATATCAAAGTGAGCGTTTAGTTCTTCTTTTATACCTGCAGCGCCAACTAGATATCTAAGAACATCTCTTACTGCTATCGGTTGAATTCTTACAGTTACCCATTTAGGTGTGACCATCACAGGAATACGTTCGGTTAGATAGCGCAACATTTCAAATGATGCCGATCCCGAACCAATAACAACACCGGCTCTAAGTTCTACAGTTGGAACTCCAGATGATCGAAGAATTTCACCGGTTTCTGCTCTTGAGGAAAGGTGAGCGCTTAGCTTGCTCTCACTATCAGCCATACCACCTAGGTAAACCATGCGCTTGACGTTGTTTTTCTTAGCCATCTTGCCAAAGGTGGTTGCCCATTCCTTTTCAAGTCTTTCGAAGTCTTCACGAACATGCAGGGCGTGAAGTAGGTAGTAAGCAACATCAACTCCAGCTAGAGCCTTATCAACCGCTTGCTCGTCGTTTGCATCACCTTCAACAACCTCAACCTGGTTGTACCAAGGGTAACTGGTCAATCTTTCAACATGGCGAGCCATGACTCGTGCCCGATAGCCCTGGTGCAATAGTTCTCTGACTAGACGACCACCGATGTATCCGGTAGCACCGGTAACAAGACATAGTGCAGGCTTACCAGATTCATCTAGCAGCATTGGTAAGTCCTTGGCTATCTCATTGTTCAATTTGATACCTGTTCCTTTATTCCATCAGCAGTGTTTCGTCTATCGGGTTTAGATTCACCAGCTTCGATAG